>CAJXPH010000023.1 GCA_913057765.1 uncultured Campylobacteraceae bacterium | reverse complement strand
TCTACACTATCCTCTTCGTCGGCAGCGTCAGATGTGTATAAGAGACAGATTTTTACCATTATATATTTAAACCTTTCCCTTTTTATTTTAGTTTGAGAAAAATGATTTTTTCATCACCAATATAATTCTCATGAACAATCTCAAAATCTATATCAATTTCATTTAAAACATTAACTCCATTTCTAATCTTAGGACTTACAAGTAAAACAATAAAATCTAATCTCTCTTTTAATACATCCATCAATTTATAAACACCTTCTACCATTACAAACTTATAATCTAAAAGTTTAAATAAATCATCACTTATTATAACTTCTCTATTTGGAATATGAAAAAGAGGTATTTTTTTATCAAAGATTTTATTCTTACTATATATCATTACATTTGGTGCCCTACCCGCAATGAATCTTGCATCCAGAGTTGGCTTATCAGTTCTTACTGTATTTCCACCTATTAACATCAAATCGATTTTATCTCTTAAACTATGCACGTATGCTTTTGCTTGATTAGAAGATATTTGTCCATCTATTGAACCATTTAGTGTTTGTGCCATTTTATAAAATATAAATGTCCCACTTGTCCATTTTATAAATGGATATAAAAGGTCGTAGGCCTCTTTTTTCATGCAATCAAGGCTAATATCAATATTTGCACTTTTTAGTGTATCACAACCACCTGAAGCTGCTTTATTTGTATCTTCGTGTGCAATTATTACTCTTTTAGGTTTTAACTCTTTTATTAGATTTGCACAAGATGGAGTTTTACCTACATGATTGCATGGTTCTAGAGTTACATAGACTTCACAATCATTAAAAAAACCATTATGATTTTTAATTAAGTACTCATGTATATCAAAAGTATCATTTTTAATTTTAAGAACATCATTTGGATATTTTTTTAAATATGCAGTCTTTAAAGCATTGACTTCAGCATGAGCAAGTCCAGCTTCTTTGTGTGCTTCAATTGATAATATTTCACCATTTTTTACTACCACACAGCCAACAGCAGGATTAGGATACGTTAAAAATTGATATTTCCAAGCTTCATCAATTGCGAGTTTCATATAAAAATTATCATCTATTTTCACGTCTTCTCTCTTTTTTACTAATTTTTGGGTATAAAAAAAGGAAGTTGAAAATTCAACTTCCTTTTAATTTAAAATTCTGTATATTCTACCATTCGTAGTAAGTAGAAGCTGATGATATTTCATCATAACTAATAATCTCTTCACCATGTTCAGTAGTAACTTTTATCTCATTTTCATCTACAAAAGTTAATTTACCTTTTACAATATCTTTATTAAAATCTTTAATTCTAACATTTTCACCAATAGAAGATTTATAATGTTGTGGTTTTTTTAATTTTCTTTCAATTCCAGGAGAACTAACTTCTAAACTATAGTTTCCATTCATAGGCTCTTCAATATCTAATATTGGAGAAATCATTCTAGAAATTTCTGCACATTTATCTAGTGAAATACCACCAGGAACAGTTACATAAATTCTAAAAATATTTCGTTCGTGTTCTTTTGTTGTAACAATATCATAAAGTTCAGCATCACAACCTTGAACTGCAATTTCTATTGATTCTTCTAAATTCATGATTCGCTCTTTTTTTCTTTTTCTATTTTTCTAAATAAATCTTCAATATTCATTGAAGACTTTAAAGAAGTGTCCTTAATAAATTTAAAGTTAGGACACTTATACCAACCTGTACTACCTAAAATATATGTTTTTATTCTACCATTAGCTTTTGTTAAAGCAGAAACAACACCAGCTATTTCCTTTGGTTCAAAATCACTGCCATCAAAATAAACACTTGCATCGTATTTACCATTCTTACAGTTTACACCAGTTATAGGTAAAGAGTTAATTCTAGTATCACTTAATGTTGCAAGTGCCTCAGGAATTAACTCCATTAATAAAGACTCTGTTCTTTGTATATTTACACTTTTCAATATATATCTCTCTTAGTTAGTTTGACTAGTCGTCAACACTAACTTTTTCTTCAATCTGAATAAATGTTTCAATAAAGTCACCAACTTTGATGTCATTGAATTTATCAAACATAATACCACACTCATAACCGTTAGCAACTTCTTTAGCATCGTCTTTAAATCTTTTTAATGATGAAATTTTACCAGTATAAGTAATAACACCATCTCTAATGATTCTTGCATGTCCGCCTCTGATTACTTTACCATCAGTTACTAAACATCCTGCAACAGTTCCAACTTTAGGAACTACGAATGTATCTCTAACTTCAGCTTGCCCAGTATTTTCTTCACGAATAACTGCACTCATCATACCAGAAAGAGCATCTTTAACATCATCAATTAAATCATAGATAATTGTATATGTATTAATAGCAACACCATCGGCTTTTGCTTTTTGTTTAACTCCACCAGTAGGTCTAACATTAAATCCTAAAATAATACATCCTTCAGATGCACCAGCAAGAACTAAATCAGATTCTGTAATTCCACCAACAGCGGCATGAATTACTTTTACTTTTACTTCTTCATTTTGGATTTTTTCTAATGAACCTTTAATAGCTTCTAAAGAACCACCAACGTCAGTTTTAATGATTACAGGAAGAGCTTTAATTTTACCTTCTGCAATTAATCCACTCATTTCTTCTAACGATACTTTAGTAGATTTAGATAATTCTTTTGCTCTTGCATGTTCTGCTCTTGTATTTGCAATTTCTCTTGCTTCTTTATCAGAATCTTGTGCAACTAAGAATGAACCTGAAGTTGGAACTTCATTAAGACCTACAACATTACCTGTTTCAGAAAGTCCTAGTTCTTTAATAGGTTTACCCATATCATTTGTAATTGCTTTTACTCTACCATATGTAGTATCACAAACAATGTTATCACCTACTCTTAAAGTACCATTTTGAACAATAACAGTTGCAACTGGTCCTCTTCCTTTTTCTAAAGAAGATTCAACAACAGTAGCTTTTGCTTTTGCAGTTGGGTCAGCTTTAAGTTCTAAGATTTCAGATTGAAGTAAAATATTTTCTAATAATTCATCAATTCCAACACCTGTTAAAGCAGAAACACCAATAAATTCAACATCTCCACCCCAATCAACAGGAGTCATTTCTCTCTCTGCCATTTGAGCTTTAACCATATCCATATTTGCAGTTTCTTTATCTATTTTGTTAACTGCAACAATAATAGGACATCCTGATGCTTTCGCATGAGAAATAACTTCTTCTGTTTGTGGTTTAACACCGTCATCTGCAGCAACAACTATAATAATAACATCAGTAACACTTGCACCTCTTGATCTCATTGCAGAGAAAGCGGCGTGACCTGGAGTATCAACAAAAGTGATTTTTTCTCCATTTTTAGTAATTGTATAAGATGAAATATGTTGAGTAATCCCACCAGCTTCACCTGATGCAATTTTAGAACTTCTAATTTTGTCAAGTAAAGAAGTTTTACCATGGTCAACATGTCCCATAATTGTAACAACAGGAGGTCTTGACACATAGTTAGTATCATCAATATCTTCGTCTTGATATTCTTCTACATAATTAACATCTTCAAGTGCATCTTTAACTTCAACTTCAATTCCAAATTCTTCACCAAGAATTTCTAATTCGTCTTGTTTAAGGAAATCATTTTTAGTAACTAACATTCCAAGACCAAAAAGTACTGAGATTACTTCAGAAGGAGATTTTGCACAAGCTTCTGCAAATTCATAAACTCTAACATCTTCAGGAATTGTTATACTTGTAATATCAACTAATTCTTCAACTCTTTTAACTCTCTTTTTTCTTCTTCCTCTTTTTAAACCTTGAGGTCTATTACCAAAAGCAGCAGGTCTAGAACTTCTTGATTGTTTATTATTATTTTGAGGTTTTGGTGGTTCATCTAATAATTTTGACTTATCAGTAACATCCATATCTAGTAAGAAAACTTCTTCACCTAATAATGATTCACTTCTATCATCATTCTTAGTGACTTTAGTACCATAATCATTTCTATCTCTGTTAATTTCAATTACTTTTCCATGATCATGAGATTTAGCAACTGTTTTTTTCTTCTCTTTTTTTCTAGATGGAGTATTAACAGCTTCAGAAGTTGGTCTTCTTGAAGGATCAGAAAAATCATTTCCACCTAAAATTTCACTAAGAGATTTCATCGATTTTTTAGGTTGAACAGAAACAGTACTATTATCTACTACTGGAGCAATAACTTCTCTTGGTTTCTTCTTCTTAACAATCTTAAGACCTCTTCTTTTAGGAATAATCTTAGTAGGACTCTTAATGATTTTTTCTACCTTAGGTTCTTCTACAACTACCGGCTTCTCTTCAACTTTAGGTTCTTCAACTTTTTTTGTTTCTTGAACAGGCGTCACCTCTTCTTTTTGAACAGGTTTGATTTCTTCTTTTGCTTCTTCTTTAGTTGCAGGTTTTTCTTCTACTTTTTTTGGTTCAGCTTTTTTTATTTTTGCTACTGGTTTAGATGGAATCTTTTTACTTTTACCAGTTAAAATATAATTTGCGATTTCTTCTGCATCTTCAAATGAAACTGCACTTTGAGGTGATTTAAGCTCAATCCCTAAATCTTTAGCTTTTGTAATAACTTCATTACTACTAGCTCCTGCCTCTTCAGCAATTTCATATACTCTTACGTTATCTGACATGCGTTAATATCTCCTTAAGTTGTCCTATATAGTCGTCTTTATTTCTGCACTGTCTAAAAAGTGCTTTTTCTAGTTTTTTGTATTCTTTTTGATTGTTTTGCGAATCTTCTAGTATTGAAACACAATCATTACAGATATAAAAACTTCTGCCATCACTATTAAATGGTACAAGTTTTTTATCTTCACACTTCAAACGAAGCATATCATTTTGATGAAATTTATTCCTACAAATGATACATGTTCGAATAGGTTTTTTCAAAATAGCCAATATTATACCTAACTTTTACTTAATTGTATAGTTTCTAATCTTCTACACTTATTCCATCATTGTCAAAGTTACAAGATAGCACTTTAAAATGAGGGAATTTCTTCTTTAATTCACGTTCTAATTTCTGTGCATCTTCTTTGTAGCATAGAGAAAATAGTGTTGAACCAGAACCAGAAAGAGTACTCATTAGAGAACCATTTTTAAGAGAAGTTTTTTGAACATCAAATAATTCTGGCATCTGTCTCATTCTATATTTTTGGTGAATCTTATCTAATGATGCAATTCTAAGCATTTCCCAGTCTTGACTAATGAATGCTGCTGCAAGTAAAGAAGAATGAGAAATATTAAATATTGCATCTTCTTTAGAATATTTATAAGGTAATGATTTTCGTGATAACTGAGTTGACATTGGTCTATTTGGAATGACAACCACTGCTTTTAAATTATTTGGCATATTCTTTTTTATATATCGTACTTCATGATCTTGAACAGTAGCAACATTAAATCCACCCATTACTGCAGGAGTAATATTATCAGGATGATTTTCATAGGCTAATGCAAGATTTAGTAATTTATCTTTTTCTAATTTTATTCCTTCAATTGCATAAGCACTAGCAATTGCAGAAACAATAACAGCAGAAGAACTCCCAAGTCCACGTGATAATGGAATTTCATTATTGAATTCAAATCTAAAATGTCTTTTTTTATGTGATAAGTTATGATAAAAATCATTAAATATTGCAATAAACATGTTATTGTCTTTTAACACTGGATTATTTGAACCTTCTCCTCGTAATGATACGCTATGAAATTTTGATGGTTTAATAATAACTTGGTTATGTAATGATATCGCTAATCCTAATGTATCAAATCCAGGACCTAAATTAGCACTAGTAGCGGGAACGCTTATTTTCAACTCTTTTCCTTTTAAACTGCAGGTAAATTATATATTGGTAATGTTTCTGAAGAAAAATTAATATTTTCTAAAACGTTTGGTAATTCAAAGTCGTGTATTTTAGTATTATTATCTAAAAAGTCTACTTTAACGTTATGTTCTTTTTCTTTAGAGTCATTTATAAAGTATTTTTTTCCCAATGCTTTTATTGGAGAATTTTGATTAAACTCAAATCCACTACAAGCTTTAAGTTCAATATTTTTTGTAATACTAATAGTTTTTAAAAAAACATATGCAACTTTTATCGCCATATAAGAACCAGGAGTATTTACATAAGAGATTCGTGAAAGATTAAACTCTTTAAAAACAATTTCAAATATCATGGGTAAAACATCTGATGTTTTACCTTCATCTTTATATGTTTTTATTAGTTTTTTATTTTCATATATTCCAATTAAAAGAGGTCTTGAAATACTTATAACTAAAACTTCTATCATCTTTACCTTTTATACTTCAACTTTTGAATATGCTAATTCAAATACTTCTGCTTCATCTGAAGCCTCTTCTAAATCAATGATTTCATAGTTCGCTTCATCTTCATAAACTTTTTTTGTTAGAAGATGATTTAAATGGTGACTTCCAGCATGTGCATTATATTCACCTACTAATGTATATCCAAGTAAAGCCATATCTCCAATTGCATCTAAAATTTTATGTCTAACAAATTCATTATCATATCTTAACCCTTCAGGGTTTAAAACTTTTGATTGGTCAAGTACGATAGCATTTTCCATACTACCACCTTGTGCTAAACCAATACTTCTTAGATATTGAACTTCATGTAAGAAACCAAAAGTTCTAGCTCTACTAATATTTTCTTTATATTCAGAGATTGAGTAATCAAAATGGAAATCTTGTTCTCCAATAACTGGATGTTCAAAATCAATAGAAAAATCATAGATAATGTGATTTGATGGTTTAAGAGAAACTCTTTTACCATCTTCGGTTGTTATCTCAACTTCTTTTTTAATCTTTATAGCTTTCTTAGACTTATCAAGTTCTTTTATCCCTGCTTCATCGATTAGCATACAATATCCAGAAGAGCTTCCATCAAGTACAGGAACCTCATCATTGTCAATTACTACACGTAAATTATCAATTCCATAGGCATAAACAGCAGATAAGAGATGTTCAATAGTTGAAACAACAACTTCATCTTTACCAATAACTGTTGCCATTTTTGTATCAACAACATTTTCAATTTTAAGAGGAATAGTGACACCTGCATCAACTCTATAAAAAACTATCCCCATATCAGAATCAAGAGGTTCAAGCTTCATCTTAACAGGAACTCCTTTATGAAGCCCTATTCCAACAATTTCTATACTTTTTGCTATTGTTCTTTGTTTCATTTGCTTTTTATTACCTCTTTTGCCTCATCTAAAACATTAGTTATTCTAGTTTTAATCCAAGTTTTATCCATCCATTCTAAAGGATTAACTTCAATTCCTTGAACTAGAATCCCAAAATGTAAATGATCTCCAAATACTGCTCCAGTAGCACCTGTATTTGCAATTTTTTGGTTTCTTTTTACTTCATTTGGAACTTTTACATGAAATTTACTAGTATGTGCATATAATGATTGTAATCCTAACTTATGATCTATGATTAAAGTATTTCCATAGATTCCTAAAAAGTCATCATATATAACTTCTCCAGCATTTGAAACTTTGATTGGTGCTTGTTTAATACTTGCCCAATCCATTCCTAAATGCCAAGCCTCATCAATTTTTTCTTTTTCGTAATAATATTCTCTTCTTTCCGCAAAACCTGCAAATGTCTTAGAACCTTCTAATCTTTTAAATGGATAAACCTTATATTTTTTAATCATTTTTCGAGACATATTTTTTAAAGAAACTCTTTTAATTGTGTCAATATTTTCTTGTCTTAACTTTTTATTTTGTTTAACAAAAATTTCTGCATTACTAGAAGGAATTGTATAATCACTCTTTTTTAATACTGGAATTGAAACTTTATCTATAAACTTTTTTGAAATATAAATATTGTCGTTTTTAATTTTTAAATCTTTTATATATAAAGGTACTTTTGTCACAGTTTTATTATTTGCTTTATCTATTACAACTAAATTTACTCTTTGGAATTCTTCAACTTCAATTGGCCAGGCAATTATAGTTGCATAAAAATTTTCTTTTTGGAAAGGTATTAATTCAAATTTGTATTTATTATTAAAAGAAATATACTTTTTACTTAAATTTTTATCACTGATTTCAACTACAATTGCTGCACTTCCACCACGTTTTATATTATATGAATTTGATACTACATTAGCAACAGGTTTTTTTCTATCTATATTTAAATCAAACTCTTGATAAGTTTTATTCCCTTGAAAAAAATTCCAACTACTATTATCTATAACTTCTATTGCTAGTTTTATTTTTTCAATTTTAGGTTCAATAGCAAAACCTTCAATATTAAACATAACACTTGTCTGTTTAGCAGTAATACTTTTACCTAATAAAACAGTTTCACTATTATCTTTTTTATAATAAACTTTATATGACTTAATTCCACTTTGATCAAAAAGCGAAACATTCAATTTATCTTTTAAATTCCAATAACCATTATTCTCAAATGCAATTTTTGGACTATTCTTTTCAAATTGTGGTGAAAGATAAACAAATACACCTCCAGCTACAATTAATAAAACTATAATTAATGATAAAATATTTTTTAAACTATTATTACTACGTCGTCTCAAGAAGTTCCTTTAAAACAATTTCTCTTACATTTTCAATATCTAAAGTATCAAAAGTACAACCTGCAGCATTAAAATGACCTCCGCCACCAAACTTTCCAGCAACTTTTGACACATCAATTCCGCCTTTTGAACGAATAGAAACACGACTTACTTTATTTACTATTCTCACAAAAAAGGCAGCTCTTACAATCTGCATACTCATAATCATATTTAATGCATCTTCACAATCTCTATTATGTGCACCCGTTTCTTTAAACCATTCCTCTTTTGCATATATTGTTGCAATCTTACCTTCTTCATAAAGTTCAAGACTTTCTAATACTTTTGGAATGATTCTGTATTTTGCTAAAGAATCTCTTCTTTTCATTCTATTTGCAATATCAGAAGGACTAGCACCAAATTCAACTAAATGATTTACTTTATCAAAAGTCATTTCATCACAACGTCCAAGTGAAAAGGCTAATGAATCATCATAAATACCAACATACAGTGAAGTTGCAATATTTTTTGTAATATACAATCCATTATATTTAAAAAAGTCGTATACAATTTCAGCCGTTGAGCTTTTCATTGGGTCAACTAAATTGATAATCCCATAATCATTATTTGATTTATGATGATCAAAATTAATTAATGGAATTTTAGGATCAAGTTCAAAACCTAATCTTTTAATAGTTCCACAATCAACAGAGATTGCTAAATCAAAAAACTTAGGAAATTGGTCTGTAATTTTATCAAACCTTTCAATAAAATCCAGATTTTGAGGTAAATCCGAACTTATATTAAATACTTTGTGTTTAATTTTATTTTCATAAAAAAGATTTGATAAAGCTAATGCTGAAGATATAGAATCTGCATCAGGATTTACATGTGTAATGATAAGTATATATCTACTTTTTTCAATAAGCTCTAAAGCTTTTGCATAATCTGACATATTAATTTTGTTATTAACGATAAAGTCTTTTTTCATAAGATTCAGTATGCCTTTATTTAATTAACCAATAGTAAATATCTATTAATCAAACTTCATTGAAAAATCTAGCCAAGTAGCTTGGTGAATTATACTTCCAGAGCTTAGGGCATCAACACCACTTTCCGCGTACATTCTTACAGTATCCAAAGAAATATTTCCAGATGCTTCGAGTAATACAGCAGGATAATTTTCATCTCTAAATTTAACAACTTCTCTAATTTGGTCAGGAGTCATATTATCACACATAATAATATCTCCACCTGCATCCATAGCTTCTTGTACTTGTTCAAATGTTTCGCACTCTATTTCGATTTTTGTAACCCATGAAATTCTTTTTTTTGCTTTAACAATAAACTCTTTTAAGTTTGTAATTGTTCGTAGGTGAGTATCTTTTAACATTAAACAATCATCAAGTCCAAGTCTATGATTAATAGCTCCACCAATTCTAGACGCATATTTCTCAAAATCTCTTAAAAGAGGTCTTGTTTTTCTAGTATCTAAAAGTGCTACATCTAAATCTTCAACTTTTGATGCAAATCTATTTGCCATCGTTGCAATTCCAGAAGCATGTTGTAACATATTTAAAAATGTTCTTTCACTTGATAAAAGGATTGATGCTTTTCCTTCAAGCTCTGCAATTACGTCGCCTTTTTTTAGTCTATCCCCATCATGTTTTAAGAATTTACAATCAAATTTTTCAGTTTTTGCTAATGCTTTTGCATAAATTTCACCGGCTAAGATACCATCATCTTTTGCAATGGCTCTTGCTTTAAATTTTCCTTTTGGGGCAACATCAAAAAATAAATCACCTCTACCATTATCTTCAATAATAGCATTTTTTACAAATTTTTTAATATTAATCATACTTCAAACATCCTCTCTAAAGCAACTCTTGCCCATTTAGCCACATCTTCACTTACTTTGATTTCACACTCTTGCGAAATTTTCCCATCTTTAATTGATTTTAATGTTTTATACACATCTTCTAAAGTAGTTTCATTCATCGTCGGACACTCAGGTTTTGTTGAGCTTAATATATAAGTATTTTTTTCTCTTAATCTATTTACCATATTATATTCTGTTCCAACTGCAATTTTTTGTTCAATTGGAAGTTCTGTAATATATTTAATAAGTTGAGATGTAGAACCAACAAAATCTGCTGCATCACAAATAGAAGGATCACACTCAGGATGAACTGCTATTAAAATGTCTTCATACTTTTCTCTATAAAATTCAATATCTTCAATAGTAAAAAGCTGATGCACTGAACAAAATCCATTATAACAAATGATGTCTGCTTCGTTTAGATTAGTTCCATCGCCAACAATTGCAGATTTTAGATTCATCTGTTTTGCAAAGTTTTGACCTAAACATCTATCCGGTACAAAGAAAATCTTCTTTCCTGATTTTAAACCTTTTTCAATAATCTTATAAGCATTTGAAGAAGTACAAACCATACCACCCATTTCACCAACTCTTGCTTTTACTGCTGCACTTGAGTTTATATAAGTAATAGGAAGAATATCATCATTTGAAATTCCTGCGGCGTTTATCTTTTGTAAATTTTCTTCAAAATAACCTTCATCAATCATTCTAGCCATTGCACAACATGCAATTTTTGGCATTAAAACAATTTTTTGGGGGTCAAGTACTTTTACACTTTCTCCCATAAAACCTACACCACAAAATACAATATATTTCGAAGCAGTCTCTTTAGCTCTACGTGCAAGCTCCAAAGAATCACCTGTGATGTCAGCTAGTTCAAATACTTCATCTCTTTGATAATAATGCGCAACTAGTGTTACATCAAGTTCTTCTTTTAATCTTAAAATTTCTTCTTTTAAATTCAAAGTTAACCCTCATGATTTAATTAAATGGGAATATAACAAAATTTTTGTTATAATCCTGTTAATCAAACAAAAACAAATTAAATATAATTTAACATCAAGGTAATAAATGGACTTTCTTTTAAACTTTAACATACTATTTTTTATAACTGCATATTTAGCAGGTTCTATTCCTTTTGGCTTACTTTTAGCAAAATTTTTCGCAGGTGTAAATGTAAATGAACATGGTAGTAAATCAATTGGAGCTACAAATGTTTTAAGGGTTGTAAAAGAAACGAACCCTAGTTTAGCAAAGAAACTAGGCCTTGCTACCGTTATTTTAGATGCTTTAAAAGGAACAATTGTTTTACTTATAGCTATGGCTATGGGAGCGAGTGAATCTACACTTTGGGGGATTGCAGTATTAGCAGTACTTGGACATTGTTATTCAATCTTCTTAGGATTAGAAGGTGGTAAAGGTGTAGCAACTGGACTTGGTGTATTTTTAGTTTTAATTCCAATACCAACTGTAATTGGGGCACTTGTTTGGGTCTTTTGTGGAAAAGTATTAAAAGTTTCTTCATTATCTTCTTTATTAGGTTTAACTGGAGTTGTAATTGCAGCGCTATTTATGAATAATGGTTTAGAATTAGGGAGTAATGCTCCAATGTATATAATAGCTTTTGTAATATACTATAAACATATTCCTAATATTATAAGACTAATAAAAGGTGAAGAAAAAAAGGTTATCTAAGATATAACCTTTTCTCAACTCTTAGAAAAGAAAATTATTCAAATGAAAATATTAATTAAAAATCTAACTTTCGACTGTATTATAGGTATCCTTGATTTCGAAAGAAAAACTGTTCAAAAAGTTGTTATTGATATATCTTTTAAATATGACTATAAAAATAAAAAAGAATTTATAGATTACTCTCAAATTTCAAAATCTGTCGAAAAGATAATGAAAAAAAAGAAATTTAAACTTTTAGAAGAAGCTATTATACATATAGAGCAAAATCTTTTTAAAAAATATAAAATCAAAAAACTTAAACTGAAAATCTCAAAACCTGATATTTTAACAAACTGTATAGTTTCTTTAAAGAATAAGTAAAATATAACAAAAACACATATTTAAAAAATAGCTTAAATTCACCATTAAATCAGTTCAAAAAGACCCGTTTAAGAAAACTTTAAATTTTACTTCTGTAGAATTTAGCCAACGGTCTAATTGGAAAAGTATTTAAAGCTCGCACTTTAAATCGTTCGCGCGTCCAATTAACTGATTTATTACAACACACCCTAGGAGAACAAATGAAAAAATTCGCAAAAATGAGTTTAGTAGCAGCTATCGCTGTAGCTGGAACTGTAGCATCTGCACAACCTTTAGCAGAAGCAATTAAAAACGTAGACGTATCTGGTACAGTAGTATACAGATATAACGACATCAACTATGATGACGTTAGAGAATCTTCAACTGATAACAACTATAAAGTTGCTGCTACTTTAAAATCTAAAGTTACAGATGATGTAACTTTCAATTCTAGATTTATCGTTGGTGGAGCTAATGGTGGTTTTGCTGGTTTAGATACTCAAAATGCTGGTGATTCTAACGTTGATGTTGAATTATCTTGGGCAAACTTCTCTTACACAGGTATTGCTAATACTACTGTAATCGTTGGTAAACAAGGTGTTGCAACTCCTTGGACTAAAGCTGTTGATTCTGATGGTTCTGAGCAAACTGGTACTGGTATCGTTGCTATGACTACTATGGGTCCTGTTACTGCTGCTGCAGGTTACTTTAACCAAACTAACTTCCTTGCTAATGAAGATGTTATTGTTGCTGCATTAATGGGTTCTTTTGGTCCTGTTAACGTTAAAGCTTGGTATTTAGATGCTGATAACACTTTTGATGCTTACTTCTTAAAAGTAAGTGGAAAAATGGGTCCTGTATCTGCATACGCACAATACTCTGATAGAGATACTGACAATGCTGCTGGTAACGATGATATCAACTTATTAAAAGTTGGAGTTTCTGCAAAAATGGGAATTTTCAATGCTGCTGTAACTTATGCTAAAACTGGTGAAGATGGTTCTGGTATTGTTAATGCTGTATCTGAAAACTCTGCAATTGGTTGGTCTACAACTTTAAGTAATAAAGTTGATTCTGATGGTATCTGGGTTGATTTAGGTGCACAAGTTATGCCTAAATTACACGTTGGTTTAAACTATGACAAAACTGAGCAAGATAATGTTTCTAACGTAGAGCATGAAGAATATCACGTTCAATTAACTTACAAACATGCTAAAAACCTTTCTGCATATGTAAGAGTTGGTCAAGGTGAAAACAATACTGTTGATTACAACAGAGGTAGATTACAAGTTGAATATAAATTCTAGTCTTGAATTTATAAACATACTAAACTCTTAAAAGGTTAGAAGCTTCTGCTTCTAACCTTTTTTTATTTATATATTAAAATTAATTATGCTAAAATGTTCCTTTAAAAAAAAGGACAAAAATGAAACTTCTTACTACTATTACTTTAGGACTATTAACAACTATATCATTAAATGCAAAAACAACTATGTGTTTTAAAGAAAATCATCTATCTATGACTACTATTGAGACTATAGCGCTTGATGGAGGAGAATGTAGTTCTTCTAAAAATGTTCAAGATATGAAAAAAGCTGGGTGGGCTGTTGACGATATTAAAATTGAAAAGTCAACAAATGGAAACAACTATATTTATATTTTCAAAAAAGATGAAATAATAACAAGTACAATTGATGAAGAAAAACTAGAGCAAAAAATACTTCAAAGACTAGAAACAAGAAAAAAAGAAGAGCAAATTGCTAGAAAAAAAGAAGTTAAAGTTAGAATGTCTAAAGATGGTAAAAAACTATATATTAATAAATGTCAAAGTTGTCATGGTGCAAAAGCAACTGAATTAACAGGTAATTCAAGAGATTTAACAAAAATAAACTTTTTTGACTTTAAAACTACAATTAGAGACTATGGTTTAGGTGAATATGATAGAGGAACTGCATTTAGAATGTTGCCTTATGCTAATTTAATGGATTCAAGAGATATTAAAAATGTATATTCATATATAAATAGTTTAAAACCTAAGAAAGAACAAAAAGATTTAGAAAAAGAAATAGAAGCGGAATCTAAATAATTAATGGATGCCTATGAATATTCTGAATTACTAAAATTACTTAATACAAAACTTGAAAATATTAAAAATATTTTAAAACCAGAAGACTTAAAGCTTAGAATTAAAGAGATTGAAAATCTTGAAGCAGAACAAGACTTCTGGAATAATGTTGAAAATGCTACTAAAATTGGTATAGAAAAGAATAGACTTCTATCAAAGTTATCAAAATTTAACAAAGCAAATGATGCATTAAGTGGAACAAATGAACTCTATGAACTTGCACAAGAAGACAATGACGATGATACTTTCGAACTTTTACATGAAGAAGCAAATGAGTTAGATGAATTAATTAAATCTACTGAAATTTCAGTAATGCTTTCAAATCCTGATGATGTTTCAAATGCAATTATCTCAATTCATCCAGGTGCAGGAGGAACAGAATCCCAAGATTGGGCTGAAATGCTTTACAGAATGTATCTAAGATGGGCAGAGAGACAAAACTTCAAGATAGAACTGCTTGATTATCAAGATGGTGAAGAAGCTGGTATTAAAGACGTATCATTTATCATCAAAGGGGAGAATGCTTACGGATATTTGAAAACAGAAAATGGAATCCATAGACTTGTACGAATTTCTCCTTTTGATTCAAATGCAAAAAGACATACATCATTCGCATCTGTTATGGTAAGTCCTGAAATTGATGACAATATTAATATTGTCATTGAAGATAAAGACATTAGAATTGATACGTACAGAGCTAGTGGCGCTGGTGGTCAACATGTTAATAAAACAGAATCTGCTATTAGAATCACTCATATAGAAACGAACATTGTTGTACAGTGTCAAAATGATAGATCACAACATAAGAATAAAGCAAGTGCTATGAAAATGTTAAAATCTAGACTCTATGAATATGAATTAGAGCAACAACAAGCGGAAAAGAATGGAACAGAAAAAAGTGACATTGGATGGGGCCATCAAATTAGATCTTATGTAATGCAACCTTACCAACAAGTAAAAGATACAAGAAGTAATATTGGATATTCTAACGTTGATGCAATATTAGATGGTGACATCACTAAAATTATTGAAGATGTATTGATTGCTCAATCAATATAATTAATATTTTTAAATTTTACTTAATTGCATATATTATATACAAAACAATTAATAAAGTTTTTAATAAATTATAGTATAATCGTCAAAACATAAAAAAACAAACAAAGGAAACAAATGAAAAAATTCGCAAAAATGAGTTTAGTAGCAGCAATAGCTGTAGCTGGAACTGTAGCATCTGCACAACCACTAGCAGAGGCAATCAAAAACGTAGACGTATCAGGAACTGCTGCATACAGATATAATGACTATGAATTAGCTGGTGAAGCAAGTAACAACTATAAAGTTGCTGTATCTTTAAAATCAAAAGTTACAGATGATGTAACT
Source organism: uncultured Campylobacteraceae bacterium (assembly GCA_913057765.1). Taxonomy (GTDB): domain Bacteria; phylum Campylobacterota; class Campylobacteria; order Campylobacterales; family Arcobacteraceae; genus Halarcobacter. The sequence continues at coordinate 2,673 of CAJXPH010000023.1, read as the reverse complement.
TTTAATACAAGACTTATTGCTGGTAATGGTACTGCAAATGCTTCTTTAGGTACAAGTACAACTGCTGATTCTAATCTTGATCTTGAATTATCTGAAGTAAACTTTACTTACACAGGTATTGCAAATACTTCTATTACACTTGGTAAACAAGCGTTAAATACTAAATTCTCTATGGCTAGAGATGCTATGGGTAACGAACAAACTGGTACTGGACTTTTAGCTATGTCTACATTTGGTCCAGCAACAATTTATGGTGCTTACTTTAACCAAACTACTTTAAATACTTCAGATAATGCAGTATCAGGATTAACTACTGGTGCTGAAGATGTTGTTGTTGTTGGTGTTGACGCATCTTTTGGTATGATTAATGTTGATGCATCTTATATTGATGTAGCTGATGCATTTGATGCATATACAGTTGGTTTAGGTGCATCTTATGATCTTGGTTCTGTAGCATTAAGTTCTTTTGCTAGATACACTGAATTAGATTTAGAAGATTCTAATTTAGACAACAGCTTATGGAAAGTTGGTATTGCTGCAAACATGGGTATCTTTGGAGCTCATTTATCATATGGTGAAACTGACGAAGAAGGTGGAGTTGTAGGTACAGATTATTCTTCAACTACTGGATTTGATGAACACTGGAGAGTAACACTTTCTGATATCTCTGACGCTTCTGCATTATATGCAGGAATTGATGCACAAGTTACTGATAAAATTAAAGTTGCATTAAACTACAGTGATATTGATGCAGGTTCTGCTTCAAATGCACAAGATCAAACAGAAGTTTTTGGTCAAATTACTTATAATCACGCTAAGAACTTATCTTCTTTTGTAAGATTTGGTCAATTAGATGCTGATAGAAATAATGAAAAAGAAACTATGGGAAGACTTCACATTCAATATTCTTTCTAATATAAATTTAGAATTAAATAAAAAAGGTTAGAGTTTTACTCTAACCTTTTTTTATATCTATGAGTTAATTAAACACTAATCTTTATTACATAAAGTCTTATAAGTACAGTATTGACATATTTGATTATTATCACATTTTAAGAAGTTCACATCTTCAGTTTTAAGACTTTCAAATATTTTTCTTAAAGATTCAAGTTTCTCATCTAATACTACTTCTTCAAGAATTTTCATATTATATAAGTCGTAATAATAAGTTTTTATGTCTTTTGTTTTATACAAGTTTTCTACAGCTAAATAATAAAATTCTAATTGAAAGTCAACTGCTTTTTCATAAGTTTTTTTTGAATCTAATTTTAAATTACTTGAAGTTTTATAATCTAGTACAACATAAGTTTTATCAATCAAATCAATTCTATCAATCGTACCACGTAACTTAATATTATCAACTTCAATTAAAAAGGCTTTCTCTAAACTAACAATTTTTATATTCTCTTCAAAGCGTTCTTTTTCTTTTCTTATAAATCCAACTAATTTTTTCTTCCATATTTCTAAATCCAAATTTAAAAAAGAGTTGTTAGAAATTTTCTCTTTACTAGTTTCATTTAGGATTTCTAATAATTTTTCATATGAATATACATCTTGTTTATAATATGTTTCTAAAGAATTATGAACAATATTCCCAAGTTCATAGCCTTTTGGTTTAATTGAAATATCATGTTCTTTAATTTTAAGGATATGGTTTAAATAGTATTTTCTTTTACATTCTAAATACTCTTTTAATGAACTTGCACTCCAGGTTAATTTTGATAAGTCAATATCTAATATCACTTCATTTTCAAAATGTTTTAAAGTTTTATTACTATATAAAATATGCTTATATGAATTATCATAAAGTTTTTCATCAATATTAATATCAAATAGTGTATTTGCAAATCTCGATATTTGTTGACTATCATTTTTTACATATGAAATAAATACATTACTTGTATTACTAATTAACCTTTCATAATAATACTTTTGCAAATTTTCTCTATCAATTTTAGTAGGTAGATTCACTTTTGATTTAATGTTAGAAGATAAAAATTTGTCTTTTACACTTCTTTTTGGAATTAAATTTTCATTAAAATCACAAATAATTACAGCATCAAAAGTTAATTTTCTACTTTCAAGAAGTCCCATAACTGTGATTTTTCCTGAATTAACATCATCTAAAGATATCTTTGAAACTTTTTGATATAATAATTTATATGCATCTTTTAATGTGATTTTTTCGTCAGTAGAAAAAAATAGTCTTTCAAGTTTAAAAACTAATTCTTTAAATTTTTCTACTAATTCTTCATCTTCTTCAAATAATAAAAAATAATCTATAATACGGTTAAAATGTTCTTTAGTTAAGTTTTTCTTCCAATACTTCTCAAAAATCTCATCTATTTCATCTTTCTTTAATTTAAGGAATTCAATATTACGAATATTTTTTAAATCTTTTTCATTCATATATGAATAGATTCCATCTACTATTCTATACAAATTTGAGGTATATATATTTAAGCCCATAGCATAGTTGAAATAGCGTTCTTTATCAAAAAGCGATATCTTACTTGCAAAAGTTTCTTCGGGCAAGATAAGAGCTATTCTAGCTGCTTCTATTCCATTATTTACAAGATCAGCTACAGATTTTTTTATAAATGCAATTTGATTTATTCTAGATCTGTCTCTTATACACATCTCCGAGCCCACGAGACCAGAGAGGATCTCGTA
>CAJXPH010000022.1 GCA_913057765.1 uncultured Campylobacteraceae bacterium | reverse complement strand
ATCTACACTATCCTCTTCGTCGGCAGCGTCAGATGTGTATAAGAGACAGGAAGAAGAAATTGCAAAAGAGCAAATTTCATTTGCTAATGAAGAGATTATTAGACTTGATAAAATTGCTGTTGTAAAAGAAGAAGAACTAAAAGAATTACAAGCAAAATTAACTGAAGAAGAAGAATCTATTAAAGAGGTTCAAGTTTCAGTTGATAATGCAATTGAAGAAATTAACAAAGAAAGAAATGTTGTTTCTCAATCAAGAGGTGAGCTATTAGAAAAATTTGATAATAAAATTTTAACATTTTATCAAAAAATTAGAAGATGGGCAAAAGATTCAGCTGTTGTTCCTGTAATTGATCAAGCATGTTATGGATGTTACATGAAAATAAATGACAAAACTTATGCAGAAGTTATTAAATCTGATGAGATTATTAACTGTCCTCATTGTGGAAGAATTTTATATAAAGAAGTAGAGACTGAAGAGGCTTAATATTGAGCCTTTTTAGTATAGTCTATTATTTTTTTGCAACATTAATTTATGTACTTGCAATACCCTATCTAATATTTAAATCTAGAAATTCAAAATACAAAGTAGCAATTCCTTCCAAGTTCTTTTTATCAAATAATGATAGTTTTGAAAAAGAAGGTATTTGGTTTCATTGCTGTTCAATGGGTGAAACCAAAGCTATAAAATCTCTTGTAGATGAATTTGAAGATGTCAATATTTCAGTTATTACAAATACTGGTTTTGATGAAGCAAAAAAATTAACAAAAAATGTAAGATATCTACCTTTCGAAATTTTTTTACCTTTTTGGATAAAAAAACAAAAAGCACTTGTTGTTATGGAAGCAGAACTTTGGTACATGTTATTTTTATGTGCAAAAGGAAAAGGTGCAAAAACTTTTTTAATTAATGCAAGGATTTCTGATAAATCATATGATTCTTATAAGAAATTTTCATTTTTTTATAAAAGAGTTTTTAGTAAAATTGATAAAGTTTTTGCACAAACAGAGATAGACAAAAAAAGACTAATTGAACTTGGAGCAAAGAATGTTGAAGTTATTGGAAACATAAAATTAGCCCAGCTTCCAAAAGTGACAAGAGAATTTGAAAAACAAAATGATGTTTTAATAACAGCAGGTAGTACTCATCAAAATGAAGAAGAGTTAATATTAAAAGCTTACGATAGGAAGTTTGGAAAATTAGTAATTGTTCCAAGGCATCCCGAAAGATTTGAAAAAGTAGATTTACTTATAAATGATTTTATAAAAGATAAAAATTTAACTTATCATAAATTTTCAATGAAAGAAGATTTCTCTAGTGATATTGTGCTAGTGGATAAGTTAGGTGAACTTAATAATATTTATTCTATTTCTGATGTAGTAATACTTGGAGGAGCATTTGAAAATATTGGTGGGCATAATCCTGTCGAACCAGCATTTTTTAATTGTAAAATAATAAGTGGTGAAAATATATTTAATCAAAAGTCACTTTTTGAATGTGTAAATAATTACACTATAATAAAAAAGAATGAACTAAAAGAAACTTTAGAAAATATAGAAAAATTAAAAAAATCAACTCTTGTCGAAGAGGGTGATTTACAACCTATTTTAAAGGAATTACATGGGTTACGATAAAGCGTATAAAGTATTAGCAAAGCAAGAAGGTATCTCTAACTCAAAAGCTAAAGATCTTATCGATAAAGGTCTTGTAAGAGCTGCTGGTAAGAAAGTTATGATTGCTCGTGGTGAAATTGATGAAGAAACAGAATTCTCTGTAAAAGAGATTGCAAGTATCAAAATGATTTTTCAAGATGATGATATTGTAGCAGTTGATAAACCTGCATTTTTAACCAGTGATGAAGTTGCAAAAAAATTTCCTGACTACATGATGTTAAATAGACTAGATAAAGAAACTAGTGGAGTAATGTTATTTGCTAAAAATGAAGATTTCCAGAAAAAAGCAATTGCTGAATTTAAAGCAAATAGAGTTTATAAAGAATATGTTGCAATTGTAGATGGAAAAGTGGTCGAAGAAATAGAAATTGATAAACCTATATTAACTGCTAAAAATAGAGGTGTTGCAAAATCAAAAATTGATGTAAGAAAAGGTAAGCCTGCAAAATCAACAGTTTATCCGATGTTAGTAGAAGGTAGACACTCGAAGATTAAAATTGTAATTGATACTGGACGAACTCATCAAATTAGAGTACATTTAAATTCTATTGGATTACCGATTATTGGTGATGCTATTTATGGGAAACCTGCTGCTAATATAAACAGAGTATTATTACATTCTAAAAAAACTCAAATATTTGATTATACTTTCGAAGCTAAAGAGCCTAGAGAGTTTAAAGTGTACGAATTTAATTAATATTTAAGATTAATTAAAATAAAAAAGTCCTTTAATTAGGGCTTTTTTAAAAGTCATAACTTAAATTTTTCTTAAATCAATACCTAATTCAACTTCTTTAAAGAATTAAAACAGTAAAATCGCACAAATTTTAAGATTTGGAGATAGTTTTGTTTGATTCAATAACCGGTTCGATAAGAAATGCAGTAAATAAAATTAGGCATAAAGATGATGTTGCTTCATTAAAAAAAGCAATTACTGAACTAAAAAAATCACTTTTAAAATCTGATGTTCATCATAAAACAACAAAAGACTTAGTTGAAGCAGTAGAAATTGAAACTAAGAATAATGGTATTGGACAAGATTCATTTTTAAGAGCTTTACAAACAGAATTAACTAAACTATTAACAACTGAAGGAAATCAAGGTTTTGTTTTCGCTTCAACTCCTCCAACAACAATTCTTATGACTGGACTTCAAGGTTCAGGTAAAACTACTACTACTGGTAAGTTAGCTAATTATTTAAAAATTAGAAAGAAAAAAGTTTTAGTTGCTGCTGCGGATTTACAAAGATTAGCAGCCGTTGAACAATTAAAACAAATTGCAGAACAAATTGAAGTTGATATTTATTATGATGATAATGAAACTGACCCGATAAAAATTGCACGTGGAGCACAAGAAAAAGCAAAAAAAGAATTATATGATGTTCTTTTAATAGATACAGCTGGTAGACTTGCAATAGATGACGAACTTATGGCTCAACTTGATGATGTTAAGAAGGCTGTTAACCCTGATGAAGTATTCTATGTTGCAGATTCATTAACAGGACATGATGCAACTAGAACTGCAACTTCTTTTAAAGAGAAGATTGGTATTGACGGTGTAATCTTATCTAAGTACGATGGTGATACTAAAGGTGGAGTTGCTATTTCAATTGCACATCAAGTTGGTGTTCCTTTAAGATTCATAGGTACTGGTGAAAAAATGCCAGATCTTGAAGTATTTATTCCTGACAGAATTGTTTCAAGACTTATGGGTGCTGGAGATATTGAAGGACTTGCTGAAAAAACTTCTGCAATAATTGATGAAAAGAAAGCAAAAGAAGTTACTAAAAAGATTAGAAAAGGTGAATTCAATTTTAATGACTTTTTAGATCAACTTTCAATGATGAGTAAATTAGGTTCTATGAAATCTATTATTGGAATGATTCCTGGTCTATCACAAATGGCTGGACCATTAAAAGATATGGATTTTGAGAACTCTGATGAGATTAAAAGAATTAAAGCTTTGATTGGTTCTATGACTCCAAAAGAGAGAGAAGCTCCAAGTTTAATGAACCCAAGTAGAAAAAAGAGAATTTCTAAAGGTTCAGGTCTTTCTGAAATGCAAATCAATAAGATTTTAAAACAATTTAAAAATGCATCTAAGATGGCCAAGAAACTCTCTAGTAAAGGTGGGATGAAAGGGTTGCAGAATATGATGCAACAAATGCAAGGGCCAGGTGGACCTGCAGGACTACCTAAGTAAGTAACAAAAATTATTCATAGTGTTGAATTGTAAACTTATCCTTTTGAAAAAGTTTGGAGTTTAGAATTCAATACTATAAAAACAAAAAAATTAAGGAAAGAACAAATGACAGTAATTAGATTAACTAGAATGGGAAGAAACAAGAAACCATTTTACAGAATCGTTGTAACAGACTCAAGAAAAAGAAGAGATTCAGGATGGATTGAATCAATTGGATACTTTAACCCAGTTTCAGACCCAAAAGTATTAAAAATTGATGAAGAAAGATATAACTATTGGTTGAGTGTTGGTGCTAAACCATCTGAAAGAGTTAAAAAATTAGCAGCTCAAAAGTAATTTCTGATAGAATACTAACATGATTACAAATTTTATAGAAAGTTATGCAAAACTAATTGTAAGTAAGCCAGAAGAAGTAACGATTTCAACTAATAGTATTGATGAAACTTTTACTGAAATAACAATAAAAGCAAACAGTGCTGATATTGGAAAACTTATTGGTAAGAACGGAAATATGATTAATGCTTTAAAAACTATGGCAAATGGTTGCAAAGCAAAAGATGGTGTCTCTTATAAAATACAAGTTATTGCAAACTAATATTCATTTATGAAAAATAAAATTTATGTTGCAAAATTAGGAAAAGCAGTTGGTCTAAAGGGTCACTTAAGACTTATAATAGACTCTGATTTTCCTAATCAATTTAAAAAGAATGCGATATTTATTACTAACAAAAAAGTTGAATTAAAAGTTCAAGAATACAACTCGTCTAGAGAACTTATAAAGTTTGAAAATTATGATGATGTTGATACTTCAAGAAAATTAACAAATCAGGAATTATATTCTTCAGAAGAAGATACAAAACAAAATTGTAAGCTTGAAAAAGGTCAATTCTTTTGGTTTGATTTAATAGATTGTAAAATCATAGAAAACGGAAAGCTTTTAGGAAAAGTAAAAGATATCCATAGGTATCCTCTTGATGATTATTTTGAAATCATTACAGACGAAGCTTTAGTAAAAGAAGGCTTGCCTAATGTTTTTTTGATACCATATGTGACAGAAACATATATAGAAAATGTTGACATAGAAAATAAAATTATAGAAACAAAAAATAGTTTAGAAATATTAGAAAACTCATAAAGAGCTTTCTTTTTATTTTTTAATATTTACATCTTTTTTCATATTCTTCAGTCGTAAAATCAATTAAGTAAGATTCCTTAAATCCATCATTCATCAAATTATTAAATACTTTTTGTCTCTCTTTATCTGAGTCATATGGTCCAAAAAATATTTCTATTCTATTTTTGTAATCTCTACATAAAGATAGGTTTTTATCATATCTTTGTACTTCATCAAGAAATTCTTTATACAAATTACCTTTAATTGTCGCAACATTTATAAATGAAAGAAAAGTATTAGTTGTGTTTTTTTCAATAATTTTTTCTACAGGTTCTTCTTTTTCTTCAATCATTACCTCTTCTTGAGGTTCTTCTTCCATAGGAATAGCTTCTTCTTTTGGCTCCGGTTCAATCATTTTTGATATATTTCTTTGTTCTTCTAATTCTTTTAAAAGTTCAGCTCTTTTTTCATCAAGTTTCATTGATGCTTCTTCTTGAATTTTTAAGAAATTATCTTGTTTTTCTTTTATTTCTTTTTGCTGATTTTGTAGAATTAACTTTTCTTTTTCTATTTTTGCATATTGTGCTGCTAATTCTTCTTCAGTTTTTTTCTTTTTTTCTGCTATGGCTTTTTCTTCAGCTTCTTTTTTTAATCTTTCTTCTTCTTGTATTCTTTTTTCTTCAGCTTCTAATTCATTTCTATTCATTATTTCATGTTTTGTTAACATAGTAAGTTTTTTATTTAATCTTTTTTTATTTAAATCTTTTGAATCAAATTCAATTTCTGGTTTTGCTTTTTTCATTTCGATTTTCTTTTCTGGCATTTTTTCTGGTTCTTCTGGATCAAAAAAGCCTAGAAAGTATAAAGTAACACCTAAGAATAAAATTAGTAGTAAAAATGCTACCACTGCCATAAGAATTTTATAAATTTTGGGTTGTTTTTTTTGTACAGGAAAAGAATCATCTTCATTTTCTTCAATATGATTATTTTCAGAAGAGCTATTTAAGCTGTTATCTTCAGAATCATTTTTTTTACTTTTTAGGTTGTTGTTATCTGAATTTATGTTAGTTGTTTCTACAATGGGCTCAAGATCTCCACCATCAAGTGATAACTCTTCAAGAGCTTCTTCTGGAGTAACATCATTAGAAATCTCTAATCCAACTTCTTTTATAATCTCTTCATCTGTTTTTTCTGCCATATTTTACTCTTTATTTAATTTTCTTTTTTCTCTTTGTCTTTCTAAAATCTTTTCTTTATTCTTTTCATAATATTCTTTTCTATATTCTTTTAAAGCATCTTTCTTTTTTTCTCTATATGTTTTGTCATATTCTAATCTTTTTTCTCGATTATCTTGATAATAAGATTGTTTTTTTTCTTTATACTCACTCATTTTTTGTAAAATTTGTTCTTTTCTATCGTCAACATGTTCTTTTTGCTTTTTTGCAATTAACTTAATGTTTTTACTAAAGTTCTCACTATCAAGCTCTTTTGAGTAGTCTATTTCTTTATAATTTTTATATTTTGTATTAGAACTTTTTTCTTTACTTTTTAAATAATAATTTCTTTTTTTCTTTTTATGTTTTAAGAAATTTTCTTCTCTAAGTTTTTTTAGTTCTTCTAAATCTGTAGACATAAAGTTAGTTTAAATTACCTATCTTTTTAATCTATTAACAGTATCAAGCATACTATCTGTTGTAGTAATTGCTTTTGAATTTGCTTCATAAGCTCTCTGCGCTGTAATTAAATCAACCATTTCATTTACTAATTTTACGTTTGAAAGCTCAATCATTCCTTGTCTTATACTTCCAAATTGGTCTTCGGTAGGATTCCCTTCAATTGGGTCACCAGAAGCTTCACTTATCATAAATAATGATTCTCCTTTTGGTGTTAATCCTGCAGGATTAATAAAATCTGCAACGGTAATTTGCCCCAAATTTGTAGTTGCTCCTGTAGTTGGATCTTCTGCTGTAACTGTTCCATCACTTGCAATAGTCAAATTAATTAAATTATCAGGAACTGTAATTTGTGGATTTAGTGCATAACCATTACCATTTACAATATTTCCTTCTGAATCTAATTTAAAGGCACCATTTCTTGAGTAGGCAGTTTCTCCATCAGGAGTTGTAATTTGAAAGAATCCATTTCCTTCAATTGCTAAATCAAGGGTGTTACTTGTTAATTTTAAGTCCCCTTGTAAGAAGTTCTTTTGGATACCAGATACTCTTACACCTAGTCCTACGTCCATTCCTGTAGGGTTCGTAGTAGTTTCAGAGGTTTGTCCAGCTGTATAGTTTAATGTTTCATACATCAAATCTTGAAATTCGGCTCTATCTTGTTTAAATCCCATCGTATTAACGTTCGCAATGTTATTAGATGTTACATCAATTTGATGTTGCATAGAATTCATTCCTGTTGCAGCGGTATAAAGACCTCTAATCATGGTAATCCTTTATTTCGTAGTTAAGTTAATTATATTTAAAGAATTTTTAAAGTTAGATAAACTGTTTAATTATTTCTGTATTAAGTGTAAATTCAAATCAAATTATATATAATAAAATGATTTTGAATATAGTTTTTAAAAAAGGTTTAAATATGAGAATTTTAATAGTTGATGATAGCTCGACTATGAGAAGAATAATTGGTAATGTTGTTATGCAACTTGGTTATGCAAAAGAAGATTTTGATGAGGCTGAGGATGGTGTAAAAGCATGGAAACTGTTAAGTGAATCTCAATATGATATTATTTTAACAGATTGGAATATGCCAAATATGAATGGGCTTGATTTAGTAAAAAAGGTTAGAGCTGAAGGTAACCATAAAAAGGTACCTATTATTATGATTACTACTGAAGGTGGTAAAGGTGAGGTTATTACAGCATTAAAAGCTGGAGTAAATAACTATATTGTTAAACCATTTAATGCTCAAGTTTTAAAAGAGAAACTTGATGGAGTTTTAAAATAATTTTCTAGTGATATCCTATATAAAGGTTTTGAAATGAGTATGAGTCAAGAAGAAATTGAGTCATTGATGAACGGTTTAGATTTTGAAGATGAACCGGCATCAGAAGAATCACCTGTTGAAGAAAGTGTTCCCGTTGGGAACATGTCAGAAGATGATATTAATGATTTAATTGCACAAACAGAAGACATATCTGTTAATGATGAAGATAATAGTAATAGTACAGAAGAATCTGTTGATGATTTATTAAATAGTTTAGAAGATATTGAAACTCCTGCTGAAACATTGACTGAAGAAGCTGAAACAAATATTGATGATATTTTAAAAGAATTAGAACAAAATGATAATTCATCAGAAAATGAGTCTGCCCCTGAAATTGAAATACCTGATGATTTAATTAATCCTGATATGGATTTATCAATAGAAGAACCAGTTGTTAATTTAGAAAATATTGAAAAAAGTATTGAACCACCTGTTGAATTAACAAATGAAGAAACTTCAGATAATGATATAGATGAATTATTATCTACGATTGATAATATGAAAGAGCCAGAGTCTAGTCCAATTGTTACTTCAGCTGAATCAATTGCATCAGATAAAAAAACTGATGATATTGGAAAAGGTTGGACTGATAATAAAATTGAAAAAGGAATTTTTCCATTGCCAGTTGAAGATGATACTAAAGTAGTAAATCAGTTAAGTGAAGTTGCAAATGATTCTGAAGAAAAAGCAACAAAAATTTTCGATGTTTTAAGCAACATTCTTGATTATAATAATGGTATACAAAGTGATGTGAAAGAATTAGCTTCTTTTAATGAAAAACAAATTGCAATGTTATTCTCATTAAGTCAAAAGTTTCCAAATATTGATGTTTTTAAAGAAAATTTAGGTCAAGCTGAATCAATGGGAAATCATATATCTGGTATTAATGATAAATTAAACGATGGAAACAACGAAATTTTTCAAGCTATGGAATTAATGCAGTTTAATGATATTAATAGACAAAAGATTGAAAGAGTAATGTCTGTTATTAGAAAACTTTCAACTTACTTGAATAATCTTTTTGAAGATGATGGCAATAGACAAGAAGTAGCCGTAGCAAATCACATCCATGGCGATAATACAGATGATTTATTAGGTGATGAAGATTTAGAATCTTTAATTGCAGAATTTAATAATTAGAACTTGAAAGGAATTAAATGAATCAAGGAACATACCCTTTAGCTGCATCAATGATTAATCAAATCAATAGACTTGATATGGTTTCAAATAATTTAGCTAATTCAAATACAAATGGTTTTAAGCAAGAGGGTATATCTGAAGGTTCATTTAATCATTATTTACAAAGAGCGCAACAAGAAGGCTTTACTCCTACAAAAATAAATGAAGTAACTAATACTATTCCAAAAATGGACTCTAAATTTATTAATAGTGCACAAGGTGCAATTATGCCAACGGGAAACACTTTAGACTTTGCTTTAAATAAAACTGACACATTTTTTAAAATACAGGATGACAGTGGAGAAGTGGTGTATACAAGAGATGGAGCATTTAAAATACAAGATGGCCTTTTAGTTGATTCTAATGGTCAATTTGTATTAAACAGTGATAACGAACCAATTGCAACAGAAGAAGAATTTGTAAATCAAATAGCTGTTGTAAAAATTGATTATAAAGATTTAGATAAATACAAAGATAATAATTTTAAAGTTAAAGATGGTGCCTTCATAGAAAATTTTGACTTAAATGATGGTGAAATCATGCAAGGAGCTATTGAACGTTCAAATGTTAATTCGGTTTCAGCTATGGTGTCTCTTATTGACGCACATAGAAGATTTGACCAAGCTCAAAAAGCACTATCAACAATAGATGAACTAAATGGGAAACTAATTGAAAAAATTGGGAGTAACACTAGATCATGAAGCCAAGTAGCGTAACAGATTTACTTTTTAATCAATTAAGTTTTAGAAGTGATAGACAGCAGGTTATTTCTAGTAATATTTCAAATATAAACACTCCTGGATATAAAACAAAAGATTTAGCATTCGAACATGAGTTAAAAAAAATTGATAATGATAAAGATTTAAAAATGTTTGCAACAAACTCAAAACACATGATTGGAACAATGGATGTTCCAAAAACAAATGAACCAAATTTAATTGAGTTAAAAGGTTTAGAAGAACAAAATGATGGCAATAATGTCAATTTAGATACTCAAATGAGTGAAATGTCGAAAAATAAAGTTATATTTGATGCATTACAATCATCAATCAAAAAAGATTCAAGATTGATGCGTTCTATAGTTGAATCATCACAAAAAAATTAATTAGGATATTTATTATATGGATCAACTAGTCAAGTTTATAAACAATCTAAATGCTGCACAAAGAGCCGTAATTATTGGAGGGTTCTCTCTTTTATTTGTGTTGTTAGTCGGATTGTTAGTATATTCAAATATAAAAGCACAAGATAAAAAACTTAATTACACTATTGCTACAAATCTAACTAAGAATCAAGTTATGTTAGCAAGTACTGAACTTGAAGCTTCTGGAATAGAATTTTCAGTAATAGGAAATGGTAATAATTTAACTTTAAAAACTTCAAAAGATTTTATTAATATTGCAAAAATTAAACTTGTAACAAGTGATGCTGCTACTAGTAAGCATGTTGGATGGGAGATTTTTGAAAAATCTTCTTTAGGAACAACAAACTTTGAAAATAAGGTTAAATATTTACGAGCTTTAGAAGGCGAATTATCACGTTCTTTAGAGTCTCTTTCTGGTGTATTAAGAGCAAATGTAAAAATTGCAATACCCAAAGACACTATTTTTACTGAAAGAAAGGCTGATCCCACTGCTTCAGCTGTAATTTCTTTAAAACCTGGAGTTTTTTTAACACAAGAGCAAATTGAAGGTATAAAGAATTTTATAGCTTCGGCAGTTTCAGAATTAAAAGATGAAAATATTCAATTGATTGACCAAGACGGTGCTTTATTGCAAATGTCTTTAGATGATATGGATAATCAAAAATCGTTAGCTCAAAATAAATATAAACAAAAATTAGAAGAAGATTATGAGAAAAAAATTGTAGCACTATTAGAGCCATTTGTAGGAATTCAAAGGGTTGTTGCTAGAGTTAATTTAGAATTAGATTTTAAAAAAAGACATGTAAAAGAAGAAATATATGAACCGGAAGGAACTATAAGAAGTCAACAAACTACAGAAAATACTTCTAGTTCAGCTGGTTCAAATTCTGGTACAGGTGGAACCGCAGGTGTTGATAATAATATTGAAGAACCTGATGGAGCAAATGGAAATAGTGGAACACAATCTAGTAACGAGAGTGCAAAAAACATAACAAATTATGAAATTTCCAAAAAAATCATAGATGAAAAAAACAATAACTACTCTCAAGTAAAAAAAGTTTCTGCTGCTGTAACCTTTGATTCTTCAGTATTAAAAGATATTCAAAATAAAGATGAATTTCTAGCTTCTATGGAATCTATCGTTCAAGATACAATTGGATATGATAAAAAACGTGGAGATAAAATTACAGTAAGAGATTTTAAATTTATTGGTTTAAAACCAATTGCAAATATCGAAACAAAAATGGATGGAAATGGTAATGTAGTTTCTTCTGAAGGTATCGACGACGGCGGAGGGAGTGTAGATACACTTTCTATGGTAAGATCAATACTAAGAGACTTTAGTGAATATTTCCAATATTTAATTGCTGCAATATTATTGTTTGTCTTTTATAAGAAGTTTATTGTTAATCACGAAGTTGTTGTTCTTGGAGATAAGACTAGTGGTGGTAAAAAGGTTGATATAAAAGGTAATCCTATTGATGATGAATTCATGGATGAATTTATGAGTGATTACGAAAATGAATTTGATGCACATAGCGCGCAAGGAAGATTAAAAGCAAAAGTAAAAAGCCAAATTATGAACAATATTGAAGGCTTAGATGAAGAAAATGCTGCTAAATACGAAATTTTAATTGAAGCTATTGATAAAGAAATAAGCGGGAACCCCGATGAAGTTGCTAGAATGATAGAACTGCTTCTCTCAGAGGGTAGTGGAAAGTTTAAGTAAAGGTTGTTAGATGGATAATGAAGTACTAAAAGGCATGTCAATGCTTGATAAAGTTTCGCATTTTTGTGTACTTATTGGCGAAGAAGCAACTGTTAAGATTTTTCAACATTTACCTAAAAATGTGGTAGAGGATATATCAACTTCAGTTACTTTAATAAATTCTATAGATAAAGAAACTTCTTTAGCAATATTAGAAGAGTTCCATTTATTTACTAGATCTAAAAGTTTTATTAGTTCAGGTGGTTATGATTATGCAAGAGATATTTTATATAAATCTTTAGGTAAAGGTGAAGCAGATGAAGTTTTAGCAAAACTATCACGAATGAAACTTGCATCACAATCTTTTGCTTATCTTGATGCAATTAATCCAAAACAACTTTGTGATTTTATAAAAGATGAATCGCCTCAAACAATTGCTGTTATTTTATCTCATATGGAAGCTCCTAAAGCAGCTGATGTATTAATGCAATTAGAAGAAGATATAAAAGTTAAAGTTACTATGCAAATGGCAACTATTAAAGATGTTTCTCCTGATGTTGTAAGAACTATTTCTGTAGTTTTAGAGAAGAAACTAGAATCATTATTGTCATCTATTGTTGATGTTGGTGGTGTAAAAGTTGTTGCAGATATGTTAAATAGACTTGGACCTAAATCTCAGGATATTCTTAAAAATATTAATGGAGTTGATACTTCCTTAGCGACTAAAATAAAAGAAAACATGTTTGTATTTGAAGATCTATTAAACTTAGATGGCGAATATATAATGAAAATTTTACAAAATGTTGATACTGGCGACGTTGCAGTCGCAATGAAAAATGCTACTGATGATGATATGTTAAAAATTACAGGGGCAATGTCACAAAGAGCTAGTGATAGGTTCAAAGAAGAGTTTGAAATGCTTACAAAAGTTAAAATTAAAGATATTGAATCATCACAAAGAAAAATGCTAGATGTAGCCCAGAAAATGATAGAAGAGGGTGTAATTGATAGAGATATGGATGAATAATGAATAGAAATAATGTTTACTCAAGTGCGAAAGTTGTTAGTAAAAATGACTCTGCGGAAAGCTATCAATTAGGGACATTTATCCAAAATGAATCTGGTTCTGAACAATTAAATAATCAACCAGTCTTAAATGATAGAGAACTTAATGGTAATGTTGATCCTATATTAAATGAAATTCGAGCTTTAAGTAATTATGTTGGAACTTTAGGTGATAAGATGACACTTCTTGAAAATAATGGAATGACAGGTAAAGAAATTGATGCCCAAGTTGTTCAAGCAATAAGAGATTTAAAACATTATGCAAACTTCTTTGAGCAAGCAACTTTTCAAATGGAATCAAAATTATTAAAAACTTCAATTTCAATTGCACAAAAAATTATTTCTATTGAAGTAGGTGAAAACTCTTCATTAATCGCAAAACAAACTATAACACATCTTTTAGATAAAATTAAAAGTGCAACAAGAGTAAAAATACATCTAAATCCTAAGGATTATGAAGTATTACGAAATGACTTAAACCTTGAAAATTTTATTGAATTAGTCGAAGATGCTAATGTAACAGCAGGTGGAGTAGTTATTGCAAGTGATTTAGGAAACTTTGATGGAAATATTGAAGCAAAAGTAAATACAATGCTAGAATCGCTTGATTCAGTAATTTAAAATATTATTAAATACCTTATAAACTTTATTAAATTATATTAAATAATCTAAAAATACCTATTTTTGTGCTATAATCTAGCAACTTATGAAAAAGTATTGTTATGGAAATTAGTGAAAGAGATTACGACTTATTAGTTGATACGCAAATTGTAGTTGATGTAATGCTTGGTAGTACAAATATTACAATAAAAGAATTTTTGGATTTATCTGCAGGTGATATCTTGTCTTTAGATAAGACAGCAGGTTCTGGTGGCGATATTTATGTAAATAAAAGAATCGTTGGAACTGGGGATATAATTGTAATTGAAGAGAAACTTGCAGTAAGAGTTCAAGAAACAATGGACTCTGATAATGTAGTTAGATACTTCTTCGAAGAGAATATGGTATAGGAGTTTAATATGGCAGTAGAAAATGTAACAGTTAATTCAGGTACAGGAATCGATGGTAGTTCATATACTAGTTCAGTTAGTAATGACCAATTAACAAATGATGACTTTTTAAAATTGATGATTGAAGAGCTAAAACAGCAGGATCCAACAAAACCGATGGATTCTCAACAAATGCTTTCAACTCAAATGCAAATGTCGACAATTAATACAAATTTAGAGACTATTAAAACTATGGAATCTTTAGCTAAATCTTTTTCTCAATCAGCATTGTCTAATGCTGCAAATGTAATTGGAAAAAATATTGAAGATGGAAATATTGGTGAAAATGGTGTAAATAAGGCATATACTGTAAGATCAGTTGAAGCTACTGACGGTGAAGTTAATGTTAAAGCACAACAGATTCTATATATAGAAGATCAAGTAAAAGATAGTGATGGTAAAGTAATTATTTACAATGTGAATGGTGAAATACTAGATTCAGAAGGTAATAAAACTGGCAATAAAATTGCACTTAAAAATCCAGGTGATGTTATTCTAGATAACGGGAAGCCAGTTGTCTTAGATGCAAATAATGAAACAGTTACTACTCATGGGTATGAGATGGCAGGTGGTGTATTACCTGTTTATTCGGATCAATTAGTTTCTATACCATTTAGTAGTATTTCAAAAATATTTTAGGATAAAATTATGATTAGTGGACTTTGGAATGGAATTAGTGGTTTAAATACATTTGAAAGAGCTTTAACAACTCAATCAAATAATGTTACGAATTCAAATACTATTGCACATAAAGCAGATGAAATTTCTTTTCAAGATATGATGTATCAATCACGTTATGGAAAAGGAGTAAATGTTCAATCAGTAGAGAAGGACTTTTCTCAAGGAAATATCAAAGTTACTGAGAATACTTTAGATATTGCAATTGAAGGAAGTGGTTTTTTTGTTGTAAATGACGCTACGAATAATGAAACCTACTATTCGAGAGCAGGTAATTTTAAAATGGGGATAGATGGTTATTTAGAATCAAATCAAGGACAAAAAATTTTTGGTACTCCTACAACAATTTCAAGTGTTATTAGTTCTGATAGTAATACCTTATTTAATAGTAGTTATACAAATTTTATTGCTTCTTCATCTATATCTTCAACAAACTCTTATCAAACAATAAATGCAAAATCTACTAATTATATTCAAAGTGCCGTTGATAGTGGGACTTCTGGAGATGGATTTAAAACAGCAGGAGGAAAAGTTGCAGATATTAAATTATTAATATCGGATTATAATGAAAAATTAGACTTATATTCTTCAAATCCAACTGCAACAAGTACTGCTTCTACTTCTCAAGTAACACAAGTGAATTTTGCAGACTTTAATACAGAATTAACAAATGGAAGTTATGTTGAATTATATGCTAATGGAAATTTAGTAAGACAATATTTTGAAACAGATGCTCAAACAACAATGAATGAATTCGCTGATAAACTTTCAAATGTTGCTGGATTAACTAGTACTGTTGACTCAAGTGGATTATTAACAGTTAATACTTTAATTCCGGGACAGGACGTAAAGCTCACTTCGGCTGCGATTGGTAGTAAAGGTTATGGGTTGAATGAAACAACATCTCCTGTTCTAGGGGCAGGTATTGCCATGGTTAATAGCTCTAGAGATGCATTAAAAAACGCTTTGGAAAATGCAGATGCTAAATTTCTTGAAATAACTAATAATCTTACTAGTGCAGATGCAAATTTAACTGGAGTAGGTCAAATGCAGTTGAGATTAAATGATTTAAATCTTACTGAAAATACATTTGGTGTACTTTCTGTTGAAAATGGTGTTATTTATTCAAAAGATGGGGATAATAAGTTTTTAGTAGGAAAAGTAGAAACTGCATATTTTTCTAATCCAGAATCTCTTGAACCTCAAGGTGGTACATTATACTCTGTAGGTAAAGAAACTGGTGAAGCAAAAAATGCTAATAATATAAATAAACTTATTGGTGGTTCTATTGAACTAAGTAATACAAATTTTAGTGATAGTTTAGTTGATTTAATGGTGTATCAACGAGCTTTTGAAGCAAGTTCAAAATCAATTACAACTTCTGATGAATTTTTAAAAACAGCTATACAGTTAAAAAAATAATTTAACTGTATGTGTTTAAATATTAGTACTTTAAAAAAGTATTAATATTTGAACATGAAAATGTTTAAAAATTTATCTAAAAGGATAAATCATGATCGGAGCATTATGGACAGGGATATCGGGACTAGCGTCTCATCAAACAGCGTTAGATAACGAATCACATAATATTTCAAACGTAAATACTGTGGGGTACAAGGCCTCAAGAATTTCTTTTGCAGATCAAATGTATCAAGATAGAATTGGTAAAGGTTCTAAAGTACTTGATGCTGAAAAATTGTATGTACAAGGAAATCTAAAATTAACAGGTGTTGACTATGATTTAGCACTAAGTGGAGATGGATTTTTTACAGTTTTAAATACTAGAACAAGTGGAACATCTGAAAATTTATATACAAGAGCAGGTAACTTTAGGATGGGTGATAATGGTACCCTTCAAGATGCTGCTGGTAATGAAGTCCAAGGATGGGCTGTAAGACCAATAGATACTGATAAAGATGTTGTGAGTACAAATCCAAATGTAGATATGTTCACAAATGATTATACTAAACTTTTAACTTCAAAAGTAGTGAGTCATTCAAATTATATAGAAACAATTACAGCAAAAGCAACAGATTATTCTCAACTTGCTAAAGCAGATTCTGAGACTGTTTTTAGTGGAGCGGGAGGAAAAAGTAAATCAGCTAAAATTTCTGATGTAGAAGCTTTAGTCTCTAGTTATTCTTCATGGCTTCAAAAATTAAAAGATGATCCAGATGGAGGAAGTGCAAGTTCTACTGCACAAATTTCTCAAATAAATTTTAAATCATTAGATAAACTTGATAATTCAGCAGCAGATGCTGTTGATTCAGGATTGATTTCTAAAGAAGGGGATCAAATCTATGTATATATTGATGGTAATAAAGTTTCACAAAACTATATTTCAGTTACAGCTTCATCAGATTTAAATAATGATGGAACTACTGATGATACAGATGATAAAATTGCAAGTAGAATTCAAACTTATAAAGCTTTAGCAGATAAAATGTCAGAAATACCTGGTTTAAGAGCATACATGGCTGCTGAAGGTTCAACTGGAACAGATGATGTTTTAGAAACAGATGATAGCTTTACCCTCTCTACAGATAATGCAGATATGATTAAAGGTATTATTCAAATTGAATCACTAGTTCCTGGAAAAACTTTCACCATAACTGAAGTTGGAGAAATTTCTGGTAATAATACAATAGCAGGTGCTTATCAAACTGGAACGGCAGCAGTTCAAGGAACAGGAATCGGTGCTTTAGAAAGTGCAAGAGATGCTTTATCAGAGGCTATTAGTGGAAAACAACAAGATGTATATACACCTGCTGATTTAGAATTAGCAGGTACTATTCCTTATCAATACAGTATGACAATATATGATAAAGAATTAGGAAAAATTATTCCAGTTCCAAATGACAATGGTACCCCTCCTCAAGTAGTACCAATAAGTATTGATCCAACAAATGGTGGATCTGAGGCTTCAGTAGATTCATTTATTGCAGCATTTAATACTGCTGCTTCTGCTTCGACTCCAAATTTACTTGATTATGTGGAAGCTATTAATTTAAATGGAAATTTAGTAATTCAAACAAAAGAAGATAATTTTGACGTAGAGTTTAGTGGAAACATGCAAAACTATAATAAAACTATGTTAACAGGCGCAATAACAAGTGGTGTGTCTAATACGTATGCTGACTCTGTTTCTACTCCTGATGGAGCAAAAGATTATGTTTATATGTATGAATTAACAAATGGAAACACAGGAAGTGTGACTGTTACTAATCCAGCTAGTTGGGCTGCAATTGCTACTGCTTTAAGTGCTGATGCAAACTTAACAGCAGATCATGGAACTACTACTGCAAGTACATTAACTATTGCAGGTCTTATTGCAAGTGGAACATTATATGAAGTAGATGATGAGTTAGGTCCTTTAGATAAAAATAATGACTATAGTGGTCGAGCTGGGGCTGGAGCTGAATTTATTGAATTAGTTAATACAGTAGATCAAACAACTACTCAAAGTTCACTTCAATTAAGACTTGATACTCTTGGTATTTCAGATTCTGCTTTTGGTGAATTTTCAGTAGATAGTACAGGTGTTATTACTATGAAACAAGATGGAGCTGAATTTGCAATTGGACAAGTTTCAATTGCTTTATTTAATAATAATAGAGGATTAAATCCATCAGGTGATAATTTACTTGCAAAAACAAATGATTCAGGTGAGCCAATTTATAACTTAAACAATGATAAAACAGCAAAAATAGAAGGTCAAACATTAGAGCTTTCAACTGCCGATTTATCTGAAAGTTTAGTTAATTTAATGGTATTCCAAAGAGCATTTGAAGCAAATGCAAAATCAATTACTACATCTGATCAGTTACTAAATACACTGATTAACTTAAAACGATAATATAAAATAAGAAGGGTTCTCCTTCTTATTTTAAATTTAGAGGATAAATTTGGATAATTTTTTATTAATAACAATCATAGGAATATTACTTTTATATTTTTTTTCAAGTACAAATGTTTATAAATCTTTATATAGAAAAATCAATGAAGAAAAAAATATTGTTGAAGAAGAAAACAAGAAGCTCCATTTAATTATAGATAGATATGAAAAACAAGTAAAAGTTACTGCTGGTACATTACGTAATAATCAAGAGAGCTTACAAGTTGCGCGAGATGATTTACAGAAGTTGAGATTAGAAAACACTGAATTAAAACATCAAGTAGAAAACTTGGAATTAAGAACTGAAGAGCTTTATGCTCAAGTTAATACAATGGTATAGGTCTATTTTGAGAAAAGTAGTTTTATTAATATTTACACTTCTTTTTAGCATTATTTCACATGCAAAAGAAGATATTATTGATTCTCAACCTGAGATTTTATTTAAGTATGATAAATTAAAAAAAAATCAAGAGAATTTTAGATTACAGGTAGAATTTAATAAAGCTATATTACTTTTAGAACAAGGCGAGTATAAAACTGTCTCTTATACACATCTGACGCTGCCGACGAAGAGGATAG
>CAJXPH010000021.1 GCA_913057765.1 uncultured Campylobacteraceae bacterium | reverse complement strand
CTACACTATCCTCTTCGTCGGCAGCGTCAGATGTGTATAAGAGACAGGTATTATCTGACAATATTCGATAAATATCATTTAACCACTCAATTCTTTCCCAGTAATGTTTTGATCCATGTATTATTAAATAGAATACATAAAACTCAATAGATAAAACTTTTATATTATGATTATTAATAGAAATAGATGATGTATTAATAAAAGCTAATTCATTGAAATCATTTGAGAGACTAAAAAATCTTTTCTCAAATAAATTCCAATGAAGTTCAACTATTACTTTTTCATTATATAATGCCATGTCTTTAGATATGTCATATAAATATTTATTGTCCAATAATTCACTAGAATATTTACTAATATAACTATTCTTATTTAGTATTTTAAATGCTTTTTTTATATTTTTACTTTTAACTAAAATATCTAAATCAGAATACTGTCTTAGTGTAATATCGTAATAAGCCATTTGAGATAAGGTAGGACCTTTAAAAGATATTGCATCGATACCATTTTCTAATAGTAAATTCATTACTTTTATCAGTTCTGAAGTCATAAGCATATTTTGTTTTACTATATATAGGTTTATTGATTTCATTTTATAAAAAATATCTTGAGGAATAATATCCTCAAACTCTTTAAAGGTTTGATAAACTAAAGGGAAAACACCATGAGTATAACTTAAATCTATAAACTTATTCCAATCAGAGATACGATTGATATTTTTCTCAAGTTCTATGTAATCTTTATCTATCTTAGTAGCTTCGATTATTAGTTCAATTTCATTAGAGAAGGTAATATTATTCAATTTCAATCAAACCTTTTTTTATTAAGGCACTAATAAAATTTAAAATGTCATCTATTATTTGTTTTTCATTGATATCGTAAGTAACAAGCAATTCATCTTTTACTTCTTTTAAATTGTTGTTTTTAGATAAAAGTTCCCAGATTATACCGCCTAGTTCATTTAAAGAAAAATATTCTTGTGTATTTATGTCTAAGAGTATTGTTTCTTCATCAACTTTTTGTAAAAGTAGTGTTTCTGGTATAGTTATTTTTGTTTCTAAGCTAATCAAAGTTTTTCCTTTTAATAAATTCCAATATATGGATATAAACTTCTTCTAGTCTGTTTAAATCCCAAGGAATAGTTATATTATAAATATCAATTTCATTTGCAATTTTAGCTAAAAAATTAAATCTTTTTTCTTTATTTAAAGGTAATTCTATATCAGTAGCGTATCTCAGTACTTTAAATTTTTCCATACCAATAGTTTTTTCTATTTTCACTTCTGAATTAGGTTCAGATTTAACTAAATTGAAAATAGTATTTATAGGTTTTATTTCTCTTGAAAAATTATCAATCATAATCCCTAAGTCTTCGACGTTTCTATATGGTCTATGATATGGATACGAGCTCACAGAATATATCATATTATCTTTTTCAAAAGTTGCTACTTTATCATCTGAAATCATTGTATGAGACTTTTTAATAAAAAAGTCTGTGAGAGTAGATTTTCCTCCATAGGAATCTGCTATAAAAAGAACAGGTTGATCCAAAATCTCAACTGCACCTGCATGTAAAAAATAGTAAGTATTTTTTACAGAAAAGAAAAAAGGCAGTACTGTATGAAGTACCCAATACTCTAATAAGTTAGAATTATTTTTATTTAATATTTTATAGGTGATTTTATTTTCTTTTAAGTTCCATGAAAATATAAAAAGTTCTAATATATGAAAATAGTAAGATTGTGAGTCTTTTTTTTCTTCGAAAGAAAAATTACTTAGAAATTCTATTTGTCTATTTTGATTATTTTCAAACTCGAGCTTATAATCCAAATTTTTAAGAGTTAAGAGGTCATCTTCTACGATAAGGATAGTATTTTTATCATTATCAATAGAAGAGTCAAAAGCTATGTTATATCCATAGCAAGTCATCATTAAAGACTAGTAACCTTTTGGTTTAATTTTACTATTGTCACCTGGTGCTGGTTTACCAGCATTTGCATTTGTAGGTTCAACTAAACTACCTAAGGCAACCACAGTTGGCGCAACATATGCTACTTTTTTGATAAAGTTTCTTCTACTCTCAACACTTTTATTTTTAGTATTTTTTTCCATAATTAACCCTGTTATAAGTTTTCAATATTATAACTAAAAAAGCTATTAGATAATATTAAAAATTACTTAAAAAATTCTTAGTTTGTTAATTTGTAATTCAACTGTAATATATAAAGTTCAGCTTGATGTTTAATAACTAATTATGTTATCATACGCAAAAAATAATATAAAGGTACATAATGTCAATGGGATTTAAAAACTTGATATATATATTATCTATATCGCTACTTCTAGGTGGTTGTAGTATGAAAGAGTATAAACTTTTTCAAGAAGATAAAGAAGAACAAGATAATATAACTATAGTCTCTGAAAAAGAATACAAAGAAGAAATGGTATTTGAAAATATTATAGCTCCAAATGATAGAGTTGATATCACAGTATATATCCAAGCAGGTCAAGGTTCTCAACAAATGACTTCAATCCTTACAAGTAGAGAAACAAATACAAGTGATGATATTCAAGAAAACATTGGTTTACTTGTTACTCAAAAAGGAACAGTACGGCTTCCTTTACTAGGTAGTGTTTTTGTTTCTGGTTATACTCAAGATCAAGCATCTGAATTTTTGATAAAAGAATACAAAAAATATATTAGAAATCCTTATGTTTTAGTTGAAATTAAAAACCAAAGAGTGATCGTGATGGGAGAGGTAAGAAAACCTGGTATCGTTCCTGTTACAAATGGTACAATGAACATCATCGAAGCAATTGCTAGATCTGGAGATCTTACAGATTTTGCATCAAGATCAAATATCAAAATTGTAAGAGGGAATCTTAGAAATCCTAAGATTAGAAATGTTGACCTTACAGATATGTCTGCGCTTTCTCTATCGAGTTTATATCTAAAGCCAAATGATATTGTATATATCCAACCAAGAAATCTTAAAGGGTACAATAAAGCCTTTAATGAAATCAGTCCTTTCTTTAGAATGGTGTCTAGTATCTTAGATCCATTAAATCAAAGAAAAACACTTATAGATTAATCAATATGCAAAACCAACAAACATTTATAGAATCTAACAATGACGAAATTGATTTAAAACAAATATTTAAAACTATTCTTAAATATAAACTTTTTATTATTTCTCTAACTATTATTTTCACAATAGGGAGTGCAGTTTTTGCATATGTAAAACCTAACGTATATTCGTCAAGTGGGACAATTGAATTACAAGAAGAGCAAAGAAGTTTTGATCCCTCAAATGCTTTAAAAGAAGCGTTTGGAGGTGCGGGAGTAAATGTCGAAAATCAAATTGAAGTATTTCAATCAAAATTTCTAGCAAATAGAGCTTTAGCTTTTTTAAATTTAGATGTTAGATACTTTACAACTAAAAACTATAGAGAAACTGAATTTTATGAAAATTCCCCATTTATTGTTACTAAAAAATTTCTTGATGATATGATATTTGGAAAAAGATTTAATCTATTGCCAGTAGATAAAAACCATTTTAGATTAATAATTAAGCCTAAAAGTAAATTTTCAAAAAGTGGAATACTTCATACACTAAAAGTAAAACCTTTTGAAAAACAGGACCTACTTTCTTACGATAAAATTCATAAGTATGATCAAGATATTAACACTGAATGGTTTAATATAAAAATACAAAAACTAAGCAAAATTACAAATGAAAACTATTCTTTTTCTTTTGTAAATAAAAAATCTGCAGCAGACGTATTTTTTAGTAATATTTTGGTATCTCAAGTATCTGAATATGCGAGTATACTAAGTATAACTATTCAAGACTCTGTATCTACAAGAGCAAAAGATTTAGTAAATGCTCTATTTAAAGCTTACTCAGAACAAGAAGTTGAAAGAAAAAGTGAAGTGGCAAACTTATCTTTAAATTTTATAGATAAACAACTTGACGAAATAAATAAAAGACTTAAAACTTCAGAAGGAAAACTAGAAAACTATAAAGAAACTAATGAAGTAATAAGTTTATCAGAAAAAGCTACTATGACTTCTGGTAAATTAGCTGAATATGAAACTCAATTACAAGAATTGAGTATAGAAGAAAATATTTTGAAAAATCTTCAACAATATATTCAAACAAATCATAATCTATCTGGATTAACTGTTGGATCAGGAAGTTTTGCTGATCCATCAATTGCTGCATTGGTGAAAAAATTAACTGACCTTTCTACTCAAAGAGATACTTTATTGATCGATTACACGGAACTACATCCTGATATTGAGAAAATGAGTAAAACAATTTCTTCATATAAAAGATCAATCAAAACAGCACTGAAAAATAACCTTAGACAAATAGGACAAAGAAAAGGTTCTTTAAAATCACTTATTAGAAAGTATTCTAAATCTTTAGAAACTCTTCCAAAGCAAGAAAAAGAGCTTACAAGACTTACAAGACATTTTTCAGTAAATGAAAAAGTATATTCTTTTTTACTTGAGAAAAGAGCTGAAACTGCCATATTAAAGTCTTCTACTATTTCAAATTCAAGAATTTTAGATAGTGCAATAAACTATCCTAGAGCAATTAAACCAAAAAGAATGCTACTTGTTTTAGTTGGTATGATTTTAGGTATGATACTTGGTATTGCCTATGCATTTTTAAGAGAGTTTTTAAATGACACTGTTAAAAATACTGATGAAATAGAAAGATATAGTAGTATTCCTATCTATGGAGTTGTGCCTTTAAATAAAAACAAAAAAACAAAGAATATTTTCTTAGAATCTTTTAGATCAATACGTACAAACTTACAGTTTCTACCACAAACTGAATCAAGTAGAGTTATAACTGTAACTTCATCTGTCTCAGGAGAAGGGAAAACTACTATTGCTGCAAAAATGGCAGAAGTTATTGGACAAACAAATAAAAAAGTAATTGTTCTTGATATAGATATGAGAAAAGCAAGTGTTCATAAAGAGTTTGATGTTGATAATATTTTAGGTCTTAGTAACTATCTTACTGGACAAAAAAGTTTAAATGAAGTAATTGCAAATACAGAAAATGAATATGTTGATTTAATTACAACTGGACCACTTCCTCCAAATCCTTCTGAACTTATATTAACAGATCAGATGAAAGAATTAATTGACAAGTTAAAAGAAGAATATGATTATATTATCATTGATACTCCTCCTGTTGGACTTGTGACGGATGCATTGATTCTTATGAATTATGCAGATATTTCTTTTGTACTTGTACGCGCAAATTATACAAGAAAAGAGTTTATCAAAAATCTTGATAGACTAGCACGAGAACATTCTCACAATCATATTGGTATGATACTAAATGGTGTAGAAATAGGTGAGAAATATGGTTATGGATATGGTGTAAGCTATGGTTATGGCTATGGAAATGACAAATATTATAAAGATAGACCTCAGTAGGTCCTATCTTTATAGACTAAATTTTATAGTTTTTTATTCTATTATTTTCAAATAATTCTTTTACTTGTTTTGTAGAAACAGCTTTTTTATATGAATCAAAATACTTCATCGAATGTATATCACTTCCAACAAAATCTATTAATCCTTTTTGCGATAAATATTTAGCAGCAACTCTTGGGTTTTTTCCATAAAAACCTATTAGAGAATTCAAGTTTAACTGAAACCTTAAGCCACAATCTTTTAGTTTATCAAGTTTTTCTAAGTTTGAATTTAAAAAAGAATATCTTTCAGGATGTGCTAATACTGGTCTATAACCTTTTGATAAAAGATTAAATACAGTTTGTTCAAGACCAAAAGGTTTATTTGTATAAGACATTTCAAACAGTATATAATTGTCTCCAAAAGGAAGTAAATCATCTTTTTCTATGAGCTCTAAAAAGTTTTCATCAAAATAGTATTCAGCAGAAGCTACAAGTTCTATATCAATATCTCTATTTTGAAGTTCTTCATTTACTTTTTTACAACCATCTAGAATAATTTCTTTTGTATTCTTATATCTATGATACATTATATGGGGAGTTGTAATAAGTTTTTTAAAACCTAACTCTTGCATAGAAGAAATAATTTCTATACTTTCATCTAAAGTTTTTACTCCATCATCAATTCCAGGAATCAAATGAGAATGTAGATCAGTAGTAATATATTCAGTAATATTAAAATCTGTTTTTTTTAAATTGTTAAAAAGTTTTGATAACAATATATTCCTTATATAAAATTTTACAGTAGAGGATTAGATATCCTCTACTGTTATGTCTTTCTCTATTAAAAGAGTAAGTGTTTGATTTGTAGTACCAATAGCTGTATATGAGATGAAGCTATCATCTGTAGGATCAACATTTCCATCTAAGTCTGTATCATTTATATCTTTAGACCATGTACTTAAATCTAGTTTTAAAGTATCTCCATTATCACCCATGATTGATAATTCATTTGATG
Source organism: uncultured Campylobacteraceae bacterium (assembly GCA_913057765.1). Taxonomy (GTDB): domain Bacteria; phylum Campylobacterota; class Campylobacteria; order Campylobacterales; family Arcobacteraceae; genus Halarcobacter. The sequence goes on along the minus strand of CAJXPH010000021.1, from coordinate 12,880 downwards.
AATCAGCTACCATTTGCTCAAAATCCATAGTTGAAAGATTTGATAAGATATGATCTCCATTTGTTAAATCAATAGAATCAATATCAGATGCTTGAATATTAGATGAAAGATTTCCTAATAGACTTAACATATCTATATCTTGATTATCTGCAACTTCTAATACACCATTTCCATCAATAGAAATATCAACATCTTCAACATCTTGTGGAGTAATTAAAATTGAAGCTTTTGAAGTATTACTAACTTCATTTTCCGAATCTTTTGCTGTATAGTCAAATGATATTTCAACACTTGTTGAATCTGGAAGTTGATTAAAGTATGGGTTTGTAATATCATATTCTCCAGTATTTTCATCAACATCTATCATAGCTTCTGCTATAACTTGATTTACAGATGTAGTAATAGTTATCTCACCATTTACAGGATCAATATCTGAAATTTCATCTAGTTTTGCTACTACTGTACTAATATCAATTAGATCAAGGATATCTTCATTTGCATCTAATATAGATTTTACTTGTACTCTTAAAACATCAACTTGTGCCAATAACACTGGGTCGATTGAAGCCAATTCTATTGGGTCAATAATATTATCCGCTAATATATTTCTAGCTAAATCTTCTAATCCAGGATTAGCATCTAAGAAAAGTTGAATAGAATCAACTAAATTTTCTAGTGCTGTGATATTTGATTCAGATAATACATCTTCTAATAAATCAATATCCTCACTTGTCAATGTAGATTGAGCTATTAATGAATCCTTATTTAATAAGATGAAGTCTTTAATTGAAACTGCATCTTCTTTTAAATCTGGATTTAAATCATAGAAATCTTTTAATACAGAAGCAACAGCTTTTGAAGCCATAATTGTCTCTGGTGATAAAGTTAAAAATCCTAATAAGTTTCCATTGTTAACAAAATCTAAAAGAACAGGTTTAAGCTCTAATGCAGCAGATTCAACAAGAGGATTATTCATTGCCATTAGAGGAGTTAATCCTGACAAGCCTGTCATACTAAATGTCATACTTACTGAACTTGAATCCCAGTCGTAAGTTAACTCATCATTTGTATCAATATCTTCAGATACAAGTTGTCCTTCATATGCAAAAGTTGGATTATCATTTTGAGCTACACTATGAACTACACTAGAGATAGGAGCATCATTTTGACCATTTACCTCTATGAATAATTTTGAAGTTCCTGCTTCTCCATCTTTTACATACTCTAAGTTTACTCTAGCACTTACATCTTCTGGAATCTGGTTTATATCTTCACCATTTATAGCAGAGATATTGTATGTACCATCTACATTTACAGTAATATTAACTTTTATTTCTACTTTTACATTGTCTTCATTGTTATACGATAATGCAACTTCTTGTGTAGTAGGGAAAATTCTTACTCCATTAAATGAATCTAATCCAGTAACTACACTAATAGCTCCTGAAGTTGTAAATAGACTATCTTCACTATATGATTGAGTAGTTTGAAGTTGTTCTTTTGTAACAGCTCCAGTTTCAGCTGCATTTACTCTGTTTGTAAACTCTGTACCTGTTGAGTTTGATGTCGCAGTAGATGTATCACCACTTACTACACCACTTTCTAATTCTTGTTCAGTCTCTTCCGCTGCAATTTGAGTTTCGGCAAGTGATTCAAGGGCATCTTCAGCACTAATACTTCCTGAAGTAGCAGTTTCAATAGAATTGTTTGTGTTTACAATAATATCACTTATGTCATCAGTGATACTAGAATCTAATGATTCTCCAAGTCTAGTTAATACATTAGAAATTAGAGTATCTATATCAGTATCAAGTGTTAAGTCTACATCATCAACTATCATCATTTTTGCAAGCTCTTGAGAAACAATATCTGAAGCATTTCTTTCATCAGTAATATCAGCTCCATCTAATGCTGCTGATAATTGACCTATTGTATTATTAATTTGAGTATTAACAGTTTGTGTATAAATATAATTTGTAGCTTCAACTGTAGTTGTAGCATCTACTGCTTTTGATATTGGATCAGTCATTAAGTCAACACTTGCATCTATACCAAAGTTAGTTTTGATTAATGCTTGTGCTTCTTCTAAAGTTTTTCCTTCACTCATTAAATCAACCATCAATGTAGTAATAGGATTTAAAAGTGTTGAACCAGATGGAGCTTTATAGATACCCTCAAAGTCTAAACCTGTAGAAACATCTGTACCACCATATCCAACAATAGTTCCACTTAAATCACTTCCTGATAATGTAAAGTCACCAGTATTATTTGTAGTATCACTTGCTTCCCCATCATCAAGTACTAGGTTTGAAGTAGTATCACTAAATACTGTCATTCCAACAATATATCCATCAATTCCTGCACCACTTTGGATAGAATAAATAACTTCTCCCCCATTTCCATCAGAAACTTTTACTTGGAAATTAAGTGCTGTAGAATTTGAACTGTTATAAGAAGTTTCATCTACAAAAGTTACAACACCATCTGTATCAATAGTTAAATATTGACTATCATCAGCTGCATTTGGAATAATTGAATATGTTAAAGTATCATTTGTATCTTTATCAGTTGCATTGATATCTGCTACTTGATCTAGATGAGAAGTAATAGCTGAATTAACAGTCGTTCCTCCTACTTCAGTAGTTGCAATAACTACAGGTAAATCATTTGTTCCTGTCACTGTTAATGTTACTAATGCTGGTGCACTTTCACTGTTACCAGCTGTTGAATTATCTGTTGATACATATTGAAAAGTTAATTCCGCTTTTTCACCTTGTCCAAGAGAATCAAAATCTCCATTTACTGTATATGCTCCTGTTGCAGGATTTAAATCAACATTTAAATTTGATATTACAATAGGATTAGCAAGATTATCTGTTGCAGAAATATTTGTATAAATACCATACGTATGACTATCTGCTACATCTGCATCATACAGTGTCTCTAATGTTCCACTATATACTGTCTCATATCCATTTGTCTCTGCTATTACTACATCATCGTCTATTACACTTAATGGTGTTGCACTATCAAATGTTAATGTATATGGTCCTGTATACCACCATGTATCTGGTGTTCCACCGTATCCTACATAATCTTCTAATGTTATATCATTTACACCATCTAAAATATCTTGTTCTGTTAAGTCATATGCACTTACTATTACTTGGTAATCACCTGCTGGTAAGTCTGCTAATGTGATTTTTGAATCGAATAAATTATTTGAATAATCTTCATCATCGTTATATGCAATTACTGTTCCATCTGATGCTAATAAATATATCTGCGTATCTAAGGCTTCTACTTGTCCATCATTATCTAAGTTTCCTACCATTGTCTCTGTTACAATACTTAATGTTAATGCTCCTCCGCCATGTGTAAACGACCATTTATCTACACTTACATTCGTACTTCCAATCTCTACAATCTCACCTTGTACAAGTACTTGTGTTGTTCCATTCCCTGATTCTACTGTTCCTGGTATTGTTTGATTGATATTTACATCTTCTACTAATGGTTTATCATTTGTTCCTGTTACTACTAATGTTACTGTTGCTGGGTCACTCTCATTGTTCCCTGCTCCTGAATCATCTCTTGATACATATTCAAACTCTATTGTTAATTTATCATCTTTACTTAACGAATCGAAGTTTCCGGCTAAATCATATGTTCCTGCTGTTGCATCTAAGTTATCTACTCTTATTGCCATTGCATCTATTAATGTTTGGTCTGTTACTTCTACCCCATTTAACTTTAGGCTTATTCCATAATCATTCGCTTCATTTACATTTAACACTCCATACGTATGACTATCTGCTACATCTGCATCATACAGTGTCTCTAATGTTCCACTATATACTGTCTCATATCCATTTGTCTCTAATAATTCATCCAGAATCACAACATTTTCAACAATTGGCTTGTCATTTGTTCCAGTAATTGTTACTGTTACTAGTTGTGCTTCACTTTGTGATTGCTCATTCTCAATATCACCTGATACAATTCCTCTATTATCAGTAGCCGTATAATAAAAAGATACCGTTGCTATTTCATTTAAAGCTAAGCCGTTAAAATCTCCACTAATTGAAAAAGTACCTGTAGTAGGATCTATTGTTATTGGTGTTCCACTTAAAGTAACTGAGGTATTATCCACTGATACGGGGAAATCTATTGTTTCAAATAACTCATAGGTATGAGTATCATTTAAATCATCATCAGTAACAGTATCTAAGGCACCAACAAATGTGTTTGTATTTAATCCATCAAGTTCTTCATATACAATAACTCCACCTTCATTAACATCTACTTCTGTTATTTGTGGCTTATCATTTGTTCCTGTAATAACTAATGTAATAGTATGAACTTCACTATCTGAAGATTCATTGGTAGAAGTTGTTACCCCTATTCCTTGATTATCAGAAACGATATATGAAAAAGTAACTGTAGCACTTTCGCCTAATGATAAAGCATTAAAATTTCCACTAAAAGTATAGTCATAACTAAACTTACCATCAACATCTTCTGTTTCAGTAAACACAATTTGAAGACTTTCTAAATCAGAAACTGTAAACTTTGTTGTATTTTCAACGTCTAATACTACCGTAGCATTGAATAAATTAGATTCCATACTAATTGAAATAGTTTCTTCACCACTGCTAGCTGGTCTATCAACTAATGAAATTGTATGAGTATCATTTATATCATTATCTAAACCTGAAATTGTATTACTAAAAGTTGTTAAAGTATCTGCATTGGGATTAGGTACATCTGATGAATCTAATGTTTCAGAGATAACAAAAGTATTACCATTTCCTGAAGTATATGTGAAGTCATCCATTGCCCAGTGAGAACCAGTATTTTTTAATACTAATGTATCAATTTCACTCCAATTCAATTCGATAAAAGTAGAAGTTAGATTATTAATAGTTGAAGTTGAAGTATAAATTAAATTTCCATTTAAATAACCCTCTAAAGTTACATCTTGAGTAGAATCCCAAGCAGATGTCAAATTCATTGAATTAAATGTTGAAACTTCATCAAAAGTAAAAGTTGTTTCTTGAGGAGCATACCCGTTTAAAGCTACTTGATCTCCTGAAGTAGTACCAACTTCATATCCACTAGAACCATATGATGAACCTTTTACTACATATACATGATCATCCCAACTTAAACCTTCATAATTGTCTAATATTTTATAAGGAACTGAATCATCTGATCCATATTCAAGAACAACATCATCAAAACTAACAACAACTTTTTCTCCTTCAATAATTTCAGGCTTATCATTAGTACCAGTAATAGTCAGAGTAATAGTTTTTAATTCACTTACAGAATCTTCATTTGTAGTATCATCAGCTTCAGAATCCCCCGAAAACCCTCTATTATCATCTGCATAATATTGGAATGTGATTGTAGCTTGTTCACCTACTGCTAATTCATTAAAGTCTGCTTCAATATTATATTCCCATCCTCCACTTATTGTAGAATCTAAAGAAATATTTATAATATTTTCTTCTGTAATTATTGGGTTACCTAAACTATCTGTAGGTGAATCAATATTGATATCATCTTTAGTCACATTATTTTCAGTTTTCTGAACAATGTGTAGAGTATGATTATTATCTCTTATATCAGCATCAAGAATAGTTATTTCGCCATTGTAAATGTTATTTAAATCATCTTGTGTCCCATTACTATCATCTTTATCACTTGTTTCATATAGTGTATTTGTACCAAATTTATCTACTGTTAAAGATAAGATATCTAGCCATCCTCCATCTTGATTTCCAATTGGTGCAGCATTATACCAATCGTATGCAATAAATGTAATTTCACCTGAACCAAAGGGGATGCTAAATAAACCACTTCCTGTATCTGATTCATAATAACTTATAGCATTAGAAGGTAAAGAAGATTTTAAAACAGAATAAGTTCCATCTTCCCATGGTAAAGATGAAGGAGAATTTTCATATACAGTACCATCAGCTGCTAAAGTTTTATTAAATGTAGGATCAAAAGTAGATCCATCCACTAAACTAAATCCAAAAAGTTCATTTAAAAAGTTTGTATCATTACTTCTGTAGTCAGCATTTATTATAAGAGAACCACCATTTGAAACAAAATTTATAATCTCATTTTTTAAATCTGATGATAAACTTGAATAAGCTGTATTTTCATTTTCAGGTAATAAAAATGTGTCAGCATTTGATAATGCAGTTTGAAATGAAACTAAATCTAAGTCAGTTAATAAATCTACATTATAACCTTGAGAGATCAAAGTCTCTTTTACAGTAAAAGCTTCTTCACCAAGAGAAGAAGATGTACCTGAAAAAGTACTATTAAATAATACTACAACATTAGCAGAAGTATTAGCTTGAGAATCATCAGAGTATTGATCATCAGAAGTATCATTGATTCCATTTTCTATATCATTTACACTAATATCTTCAATCTCTGGTTTATCATTTAATCCATTAATAGTAATATTAAAGTCAAAAGAAGCTACTAACCCTTCAACATCAATACTTATAGTATCTAGTAAAGACTCAACATCATTTAAGCCTTGAATCTCTTCATTATCTTCAAATAAATCATAAGTCCAATTTCCTGCTGCGTCTATCGTAAATATTCCATATGCAGTAGTTGTACTTTGTGGAACAAAAGCCAAAATTCCATAATGTGGATCTGAAGCTACTAATGTTCCAGAAAGAACACCATTTTCATTTTGTCCTTGGTCTTCAGTAACTACTAAACTATTATCACCAATAAAACTTACATCATATGCATATGTAGGATCATCAGAACCACCTATACCTATTCTCCCAAATCCAATAATATTTCCACCACTATCAGCACTATCAGTAGCACCTAAAGCAACTGTTCCAGCTGGGTTTCCTGTTTGATCACTTGAAAGTGTTTCTCCACCAGCTGCGGCAGCTTCTAAATCATCAATTGTTGTCATTGATGCAAGTTTTTCTGTTCCCGCAAATACTTCAAATACTGGCAAGTCTGTATTATTTGTTAAAAGTATATTATTTAATGATTTTAAAATTAGAAAAATATCATTACCATCAGCATCTTTAAGAGAGATTCTTACATCACTATTATTTTCAAGAACTTCAAGTTTTGTTTCATCATAACTAGCATTACCAGATACCAATATCTTAAGTGATTTTATTCCATCTAGAACTAGTTCACCATTTTCATTTTTTGATAAGTTGTTTAAATCTACTAGTTTTCCATCGTTTTCTATTTTTATACTTTTATACATAAGAAGCCTCTATTAATAATTTTAAAAAATATATTTTATTATAAAAAAGTCTCTAAATTGTCACAAAATAAATTATTTTTAAAATGCGACTAGTTTGAGACTTTTATATTATTTTTTATGTGATAGTTACTATTAAAATCATCTAAAAAACAAGTAGTTTTTAGATGATTTAATAGCTTAATTATTTAGTTTATTTACGATTTTAATAAGATACTCAGCAGAGTTTTTAGCAGATGATTTTAAAAATTCATCGAAATCAAATCCAGCATCCATATCTGCTGTATCAGAGATTGCTCTTAAAATAAAGAACGGTACATTTAATGCATCACAAATAACTGCAACACTTGCACCTTCCATTTCTAAGGCATCAGCTTTAAATGTAGATTCAATAAACTCTTTTCTTTCACTTGAGTGAACAAATTGATCACCAGTAGCAATAGTTCCTTCTAGAACTTCAATACCATTTTCATGTGCTACATCAAAAGCTATTTGTCTAAGTTCTTTTGATGTTTCAACATACACTGCACCTTCAGGAACAAAACCGTGAGGATGTCCAAAAGCAGTAATATCTAAGTCATGTTGACAAAGCTTTTTTGCAATAATTAGATCACCAATTTTAAGTGTTGGATTTATTCCACCTGCAACTCCTGAAAAAAGAAGAGTATCACATCCAAATTTTTCAATCATAGTTGTAGCTGTTAAACTTGCAAATACTTTTCCAATCTTTGAATAAGCCACAACAATATCTAAACCATTATAAGTTAGTTCATAATATTTGTTTTTTGCAAATTCTGTAACTTTTACATTATCAAAATGAGCTAAAAGAGGTTCAATTTCCTCTTCCATAGCTCCCATAATTGCTAATTTAGTCATTTAATTCACCTAAAACTTTCTCTAATGATGCAAAATCACTTACATTTAAAGTTGGAGTTCCTTTACAAATCTTTCTATTTAATCCTTTTAAAACAATCCCATTTCCAAACTCGATAAATGTATCGACTTTTTCAGCATTAGCAATAATAGATTGTTTATATTTTACTGGGTTTGTTAATTGAGAAGTTAGAAGATCAATAGCTTCATCTTTTGTAGAATAAACTTCAGCTGTTACATTTGAAATAATAGGAGAGAATTCATCTTTTACATATTCTTCTAAATATGGTCGAATATTCTCTACAGCACTTGTTAAAAGTTCACAATGTGATGCAACAGACATATCAAGTACAATTGCTCGTTTAGCTCCAGCTTCTTTAAAAGTATCAACTAGAGACTCTAAATCTGCTTTAATACCAGCAAGTACAAGTTGTCCATCCATATTATAATTAGCAGGCCATACTTGTTTACCTTCAGATCTTTGTGTTTCACAAATATCTTCAACGATTTTATCAGCTAAGCCAACTAAAGCCATCATGCCTGCACCGCCACCAGCACAAGCTTCATTCATGAACAATCCACGTCTATGTACAAGTTCAACTGCATCTAAATAATCAATAGCACCAGCAGATACTAAAGCAGAAAATTCACCTAATGAATGTCCAAGTACAAATTCAGGGATAACATCGCATTTTTCTTTAAAAATTGCATTAGCAATAGAACTCACAAGTAATATTGCAGGTTGTGTAAACTCAGTCTTTCCTAGATTATCATTTTCTTGGAATAATAGTTCTTCAAAGTTAATATTTAATCTTTTACTAGCATTAGATATCATCTCTTTTGCAATATCATTATTTTCAAAAAAATCTTTACCCATACCAAGAGATTGACTTCCTTGACCTGGGAAAATGAAAGCTACTTTTTTCATATTTTCTAACCTTTTATAAAGTTTGTTTTTAAATTTTGAGCAATATTATACTCTTTTTTTATAGTCTATAAAATAAAAAAGCCCGAAAGTCTTAAACTTTCGGGCTTTTTATGTTTTTGTTGTAGTACAAAAATAAAATTTTTTAGCAACCTGCTAACTAATGACTACAACCACAACCACCTTGGGATGGTTGAGCGTCTGCAGGGTTCTCAGAACCACAACATCCACCGCCACCCATAGCAGCCATTCCACCAACAACACCAGTTTGAATTTCTTCTTCTGTTGCATCTCTAAGTGAAAGAATAGTTACTGAAAACATTAAAGTTTTTCCAGCCATTGGATGATTATAATCAATAGTTACTTCTTCATCAGTAAATGATTTAACATTAACTTGCACAGTTTCACCTTGCTCACCTGTACCGTATAAAACCATACCTTCTGCTAACTCAATACCAGCAAATTGCTCTTTTGGTAAAACTTGAACAGCTTCTTCTGAAAATTCACCATATGCTTCTGCAGGTTCTACCATAACATCAGCTGACTCATTTTCAGCCATTTCAATTACTTTAGATTCTAAACCTGGAATAATTTGACCTTTTCCAGAAATAAATTCTAATGGTGCTCCACCAACATTCGAATCTAGTTGTTCACCAGTATTCGCGTCTTTTAAATTGTATTCAATACCAATTACTTTTGACATTTTTATCCTTTATAAGTTTAATATTTTATTGTATATTTGATAAGTTTTTTGTGGCCATTTTCGCTTCTTTTGAATCTGGATAGATATCAATTAAAGAAGAATAGAAATTCGCCGCATTACTAAAATCTTTTATTTTTTCAAAAGAAATAGCACTATGAAGTAAAAGCTTAGGCATATACGATGCTTTGTCATAAAGCATTGCCGAAGTTTTAAAATAAGTTATTGCATCATTATATTTTTTTCGGTGATACCAAATCTCACCTAAATAATAATTGTTTGTTGCAGGCTTATAATTTGCAGCTATTAATTCCTCAAACATAGGAATCGCTTTTGTAAAATAATCCTTTTTAAATAACCTAATTGCTTCATTCATCATTGACTTCTTATCAGTTGTCGATGATATCTTTTTTGTTTTAGTTTTTGTTTTAGTTTTATTACTAGTTTTTACACCTAAAGATTTCTTTAGTGCATTAAACTCTGCTCTAGTAATAAACTGATTCATATTTGATTTAAATTCTTTATCTGAAATATAAGTCTTATTAATAGTATTTGTTGTTTTAGAAAGTTTTCCTATTGCATTTTTTAGACTAGCAATACTTTTTGCAAATTCTTCTTGCATAGTAAGCATTTGAGAGGTAACACTTTTTAAATCTTCAATATCTGTTGAATGTTTTTCAGTTAAAGTTGAATTCTCTTCAACTTTTTTTATAATTTCATTTATTTTTAAAACTGATTCATTCAATTTTTGAGAATCACCTTCATAAATTGATTCTAAACCATCAATTCTTTCATTTATTGATTCTTGAGTATATTTAAAACTTTTAACTTTTGAATCAATATTTCCTAAAGTTTTTTTGTTCTTTAAAATATTTTTTTCTGCAGAACTTAAACCATATGGGTTTTTTGAATCTAAATTACCTGCACCAAAAGCTGATACCTCATTGGCAAAGCTTAAAGTGCTAGATAATATTAGAGTAGATAGAAGTATTTTGTTCATAAATTATTTAACTAATTTGTGCTCTGATCTTCTGTTCTTTTGCCAACAAGCAGCATTCTTATCTGTACAAGCTGGATTACTCTCACCAAAACTTACTACAGTAACAGCTGAAGATGCAATACCTTCCATTACTAAACTATCTTTTACAACTTTTGCTCTTTTTAAAGCTAAAGCGTAGTTATATTCATCAGTTCCCCACTCATCAGAGTTACCTTCAACTTTGATTGTAGTACCTGCTTGAACACCAGATAATTTCATTGCATTAGATTTTGCAATTGCTTTTGTTTCAGCATTTAAACTATATTTGTCAAATGCAAAATAAATATTTTCAATGAACTCTTTCTTACCATTAATCATGTAATAGTAACCATTCTCAGCACTTTCTACTAATGCATCATTAACCATTTCATTTTGGATATTTGAATTGTCAATGTTATTTAACATAGTCTCAGAGTTTTTTGGAGTATCAGGTTGAGATACTTCAACTTCTTTTTGGCTACAACCAGTAAATAATACTGCTGCAACTAAAAAAGTGTAAATACTTAATTTCTTCATAGTTTGTTTCCTTATAAAAAATTTCCTCGATTTTACTAAATCTAAGCTTAATGGCTAATTACAGAAGTTTTGCGTGTTTATTTACATAAATTATTAATTGCATCTTCAATTGTATTAAACTTAAATTTAAAACCATTCCCTAATAGTCTTTTAGGTCTTACACATTGCCCATCTGTTAAAACTTTTGCCCCTTCACTAAAAATCATTTTTAAAATGAATTCAGGAACGGGAAGTACCGTAGGTCGAGATAAAGCTTTACCTAAAGTTTTAGTTAAAGCGAAATTTGTTGTTGATTCAGGTGATGTCAAATTAAAAATTCCATTAAGATTTTTATTTTCATAAATAAACATATAAGCACGTAATAAATCCTCTAAATGTATAAAAGAAAAACCTTGTTTCCCATTTCCAATTATACCACCAAGTCCAAGTTTAAAAGGAGTTATCATTTTAGCTAAAGCGCCACCTTTTCCTAGTACTATTCCAAATCTAAAAATTGCCGTTCTTATATTTAATTCTTCAGCCTTTAATGCTTCATCTTCCCAAGTTTTGCACAGTTTTCCTAGAAAATCATCTTCATATTCAAAACTTTCTTCATCATAACATTTAAGATTTTTATAAATTCCAACTGCAGAAGTAGATATAAATAGTTCAGGTTTTTCTTCTGCATTATGCATAGCTTCAATTAAAGCTTGCGTAGTATCAATTCTACTTGCAAATAGTATTTTCTTGTATGATTCACTCCATCTACTTATAATATTAGCACCTGCTAAATTTATAACAATATTAGAAGATTCAATAATATGAGTTAGTTTTTTTATATCTTTTAAATCATCTCTTTTAATACCTATTACTTTAAAACCTTTCGATTCAAATAGATTCTTAAGATTGGTTCCAACAAAACCTGATGAACCTGTTATAGAAATAGTTTTCATAAAAAATTCCTTTGAACTTTTCTTTTATTTATTATATTAAAAAAAATTATGATTTAAAGTTAAAAATAATTAATACATAGACTTTAAAAAAGTCTATGTATAAAATCTACCAATCAATAGATTGGATTTTCCCTTTTTTTAAAGGAAATAAAAATGATTTAGAATGATTAAGTCTAATAATTCCGATAGAACTTCTATCTTTTATATTTTTTAAGAAAATTACTGATTCTCCATCACGTGAAAATTTTGGGAATTGATTACTTCCATTAGATGTCAATCTTTTTAAAAAAGAACTTTTAGTCGACATTAAATATAAATTAAAAGTATAAGTACCAAATTGATTATCTCTGTCTCTACTAGTATAGATAACAAAATCTTTATGAGTTGTTGCAGATGAATTATTTCTTCCATGATAAACTAATCTTTCGACACCCCTACTTCCAAGTTTTTTTGAAAAGATATTTGGGTATTTTAATCTATCAGAGGCAAATACAATTTTTGAATCATTTTCAACAAAATTAGCTCCAACATCAATGCCTTTATATGTTGTCAATCTAATTTTAGATTTTTTTCTTATATCATAAAGCTGTCTCTTATACACATCTCCGAGCCCACGAGACCAGAGAGG
>CAJXPH010000020.1 GCA_913057765.1 uncultured Campylobacteraceae bacterium | reverse complement strand
TATTAATTCCTTATATAAAAGAAGAACTTTAATAAAATTGTTCTTTAATTTATATAAAAGAAAATCTTGTAGTTAACTTAAAAGAGCATAATTATAAAGTAAGTTATCCTTTTTAAAAGGAAAATAAATAGTAGAAAAACTGAGCTAAAGACCATAAAGCTTGACATTTAATCTACTTTGAGTTATAATCCGCGTCCACTAAAAGTGGTTAGAGTGTTTTTTTAACACATCTAACGAGTTCTTTAAAGGAAATATATGGAAAAAATTAGATTAAAGCTTAAAGCTTATGATCATAGAGTTTTAGACAGAAGTGTTGCTTCAATAGTTGAAGCCGTTAAACGAACTGGTGCAGAGTTGAGAGGTCCAATACCTTTACCAACTAAGATTAGAAAGTACACAGTTATAAGAGGTCCTCACGTTAATAAATCATCGAGAGAACAATTCGAAATCAGAGTGCACACAAGAATGATTGATATCATTGCTGCTACTCCTGATACGGTTGATTCGTTAATGAAACTTGACTTAGCTCCAGAAGTTGATGTTGAAGTTAGATCAATGGGTCAAGAATAGAAAGGGTATAGATGGAATTCATAGTAGAAAAAATCGGTATGAGCAGAACTATTTCAGTTCCTGCGGTTCCTGTTACACTTTTAAAAGTTCTTGATACAAAAGTATGTGACGTGGCTGACGGTGTAGCATTTGTTTCTTATTCATTAGGTAAAAAAATGAATAAAACAATTGAAGGACAACAAAAGAAATTTAACTTGTCTAAAGAGTTTAACAGATTTGCAACAATTAATGTAGCAAATACTGAAGCTGGTGATTTAGATGTTTCTGGTTTATCAGAAGCAAAAGTTTTAAAAACAACTTTTACAACAAAAGGTAGAGGTTTCTCTGGTGTTGTTAAAAGATGGAACTTTGCTGGTGGTAGAGCTTCTCACGGACATAGAATGGGTAGACGAACTGGTTCTATTGGTATGTGTGAATGGCCAGGACGAGTAATGCCAGGTAAAAAAATGCCAGGACAATACGGAAATACAACAAATTCTGTTAAAAATGATGTTATTTCATTTGATGCAGAGACTGGTATTTTAGTTGTAAAAGGTGCTGTTTCAGGACCAAATGGTGGATTAGGAAAAGTAAGGATTGCTAAATGAGTAATGCAGTAGTAGTAAAATCAAGTGAGTTACCAGAATCTTATAAAGATATCAACTCACATAACTTATACTTATATGTTAAATCATATCTAGCAGCTCTAAGAGCAAATACAGCTAGAGTAAAAAACAGATCTGAAGTAAGCGGTGGTGGTAAGAAACCTAAAGCTCAAAAAGGTTCTGGTGGTGCTAGATGGGGTTCTAAAAGATCTCCTTTATTCGTAGGTGGTGGTCAAGTTTTTGGTCCTACTAAAAGAAACTATAACCAAAAGATCAATAAGAAACAAAAAGTTTTAGCATTAAGCTTTGCTATTAATGCTCAAGCTGAAAAAGGTTCTTTATTTGTAGCTGATTCAATTGCAATTGAATCTGGTAAAACTAAAGATGCGCTTTCAATTATTAATGAATTAAACCAAAGAGATACTCTTATAGTTGTTGAATCAATTGAAGAGAAAACATACCTAGCGTTTAGAAACATTAAAAATTGTTACATGATTGAAAAACAAGAAGTTAATGCATATTTAATTTCAGCGTATCATTCAGTACTAATTGAAAAATCAGTACTTGATTCATTAACTAAAGAGGCGTAGAGATGGCAGATATTACAGATATTAAAGCAATATTATATACAGAAAAGACAATCGAGCTTCAAGAAAACGGCGTAATCGTTGTTCAAACTAGTCCTAGAATGACTAAAAGCGGTTTAAAAGAAGTATTTAAAGAGTATTTCGGTGTTACACCATCAAAAATTAACTCTTTAAGACAAAATGGAAAAGTAAAGAAATTTAGAGGAAAGACTGGTAAAAGACCAGATTTCAAAAAATTCTACGTTACATTACCAGAGGGCGCTGAAATAGCGAACCTTTCGGCTTAAGGGGATTATAGATGGCAATTAAAAAATTTAGACCAATAACTCCTGCTAGAAGATTTATGTCTGTTATGGATACTTCTGATATTACTTCTAAACCAACAGTTAGATCTTTACTTGTAAGAGTAAAAGCTTCAGCTGGTAGAAATAATAACGGTAGAATTACTTCTAGACACAGAGAAGCAGGTGCTAAGAAATTATATAGAATTATTGATTTCAAAAGAAACAAATTCGGTGTTCCAGGGACTATTTCAACTATTGAGTACGACCCATACAGAAACTGTAGAATTTGTTTAGTTACTTATTTAGATGGTGATAAAAGATATATTTTACAACCTTCTGGATTAACTGTTGGAGATAAAATTCAAGCTGCAGAATCAGGACTTGATATTTTACCAGGTAATACAATGAGACTTATCAACATTCCTGTTGGTACAATGGTTCATAACATTGAAATGAAACCAGGTAAAGGTGGACAAATTGCAAGATCTGCTGGTGGATACGCTCAAATTATGGGTAGAGAAGACAAATATGTAATTATGAGACTTCCTTCTGGTGAAATGAGAAAAATCTTAGGTGTATGCCTTGCTACTATCGGAATCGTTGGAAACGAAGATTTCTCTAACATGGTTGTTGGAAAAGCAGGTCGTCAAAGACACTTAGGAAAAAGACCTCAAACAAGGGGATCAGCAATGAACCCTATTGATCACCCGCATGGTGGTGGTGAAGGTAAGACTAACTCAGGTAGACATCCGGTAACTCCATGGGGTATGCCAACTAAAGGTTACAAAACTAGAAAGAAAAAAGCTAGTGATAAGTTAATCATTTCAAGAAGAAAGAAGTAAGGGTTTAAGATGGCAAGATCAATAAAAAAAGGTCCATTTGTAGACGCACACTTAATGAAAAAAGTATTAAAAGCTGTTGAAGCTAATGATAAAAAACCAATTAAAACATGGTCAAGAAGATCTATGATTTTACCTGACATGATTGGTTTAACATTTAATGTGCATAACGGAAGAAACTTTGTACCTGTAAATATTACAGAAAACCACGTTGGATATAAGTTAGGTGAATTTGCACCAACTAGAACATTCAGAGGACACAAAGGTTCTGTACAAAGAAAGGTTGGATAATGGCTAGAGCAATTTTAAAATTTATCAGATTATCACCAACTAAAGCAAGACTTATTGCTAGAGAAGTTCAAGGTATGAATGCAGAATATGCAATCGCATCATTAGAATTTACTCCTAATAAAGCTGCTGGAATTATTTCAAAAGTTATCGCATCTGCTGTTGCGAATGCAGGTTTAGAGCCAGAAGATGCAATTATTACTTCTGCTAGAGTTGATAGAGGTCCAGTTCTTAAGAGATTTACTCCAAGAGCAAGAGGAAGTGCATCACCAAAACATAAACCAACTGCGCATATCATGATTGAAGTAGCTGCTGCTGAAAAAGGAGATAAGTAATGGGTCAAAAAGTAAATCCAATAGGTTTAAGATTAGGTATAAACAGAAACTGGGATTCTAGATGGTTCCCAAAATTTTCTACTATGCCTGCTAACGTTTCAGAAGATGATAAAATCAGAAAATTCGTTAAAAAAGAATTATACTATGCAGGTGTTGCTGCTACTATCGTAGAAAGAACTGCAAAAAAAGTTAGAGTTACTATCGTTGCTGCTAGACCTGGTATCATTATTGGTAAAAAAGGTGCAGACGTTGAGAAACTTAAGAACAACCTTTCTAACTTAGTTGGAAAAGAAATTGCTGTAAATATTAAAGAAGAGAGAAAACCACAATTATCTGGTCAACTTTCTGCTGAAAATGTTGCACAACAATTAGAAAGAAGAGTTGCATTTAGAAGAGCTATGAAAAGAGTTATGCAAAATGCAATGAAAGGCGGAGCTAAAGGTATTAAAGTTTCTGTTTCTGGTAGACTTGGTGGAGCTGAAATGGCAAGAACTGAGTGGTACTTAGAAGGTAGAGTTCCTTTACATACTTTAAGAGCAAGAATTGATTATGGATTTGCTGAAGCTCATACTACTTATGGTTGTATTGGTATTAAAGTTTGGATCTTTAAAGGTGAAGTACTTGCAAAAGGTATTCCAACTGAAAAAGATACTGATTCTAAACCAAAAAGAAGACCACAAAAGAGAAGAGGTAAATAATTATGTTAATGCCTAAGAGAACTAAATTTAGAAAAGTAATGAAAGGTCGTAATAGAGGTAAGTCTATGAGAGCTAATACTCTTGCTTACGGAGATTACGGACTTAAAGCTGTAGAGCATGGAAGAATTGATTCTAGACAAATCGAAGCTGCCAGAATTGCTATGACTAGAAAAGTTAAAAGAGAAGCGAAAGTTTGGATTATGGTATTCCCAGACAAGCCACTTACTGCTAAGCCATTAGAAACAAGAATGGGTAAAGGTAAAGGTGCTGTTGATAAATGGGTTATGAACATTAAGCCAGGTAGAATTTGTTTTGAAATGGCAGGGGTTGATGATACATTATCAAGAGCCGCTTTAACTTTAGCAAGACATAAATTACCATTTAAAACTAAAATTGTAACAAGAGATAGCGAAAATGATTTATTCTGATATTAAAGACAAAAGTTTACTAGAGTTAAACGAGTTATTAAAAGAGAAAAAGGTGCTTCTTTTTGAATTAAAAGCTAAGCTAAAAACTATGCAGTTAACAAACACGTCTGAATTAAGAGTTGCGAAAAAAGATATCGCACAAATTCAAACAGCTATTACTGCTGTAAAAGCTAACTAAGGATCCAAAGTATGAGTACACATAAAAACGAGATTCAAGGTGTAGTGGTAAAAATTTCTGGAGACAAAACTGCGTCAGTATTAGTTACTAGACAAGTTATGCACCCAAGATATCACAAGACTGTGAAAAGATTTAAAAAGTATTTAGTACATGATGAAAGAAATGAGTTAAAAGAAGGGGATACAGTAACTGCGGTTGAGTGTAGACCTTTATCTAAAACTAAATCTTTCAGATTGAAGACTATTGTAGCTACAGGAGTTAACTAATGATTCAAAGTTTTACTAGATTAAATGTAGCTGACAACACTGGTGCCAAAGAGATCATGTGTATCAAAGTTCTTGGTGGATCTAAGAGAAGATATGCATCTGTTGGTGACGTTATTGTTGCTTCTGTTAAAAAAGCTATTCCTACTGGAAAAGTTAAAAAAGGTCAAGTAGTTAAAGCTGTAGTTGTAAGAACTCATAAAGAGATTCAAAGAGAAAATGGTTCTTTAATTAGATTTGATGATAACGCTGCAGTTATTTTAGATGCTAAAAAAGACCCAATTGGAACAAGAATCTTTGGACCAGTTGCAAGAGAAGTTAGATATTCAGGATTCATGAAAATTGTTTCACTTGCTCCGGAGGTATTATAATGGCTGTTAAATTAAAAATTAAAAAAGGTGATACTGTAAAAATTATCGCTGGTGATGATAAAGGTAAAACTGGTGAAGTTTTACAAGTTTTACCATCTACATTACAAGTAATTGTAAAAGATTGTAAAGTTGCTAAAAAAACAGTTAAGCCTGATCAAGAAAAAAACCCTGAGGGTGGATTTGTAAACAAAGAGATGCCAATTAACATCTCTAATGTGGCAAAAGTAGAAGGTGAATAAGATGGCATCAAGATTACAAGAAAGATATAATTCAGAAATTAAACCAGCTTTAGAAGCAGAGTTTCCAAAAAACAAAATGTTAACTGCAAAGTTAAACAAAGTTGTTATCTCTGTTGGTGCTGGTGAAGCTATGAAAGATAGTAAATTAATGCAAAATATTCAAGATACTATCTCTTTAATTGCTGGTCAAAGAGCTGTTAAAGTTATTGCTAAAAAATCAGTTGCTGGTTTTAAAGTAAGAGAAGGTTACCCTGTAGGTATTAAAGTAACTCTAAGAGGTGAACAAATGTATAACTTCTTAGACAAACTTTGTTCTGTAGCATTACCAAGAGTTAAGGATTTTAGAGGTCTTAACAGAAATGGTTTTGATGGTAGAGGAAACTTCAACTTTGGATTAGATGAACAATTAATGTTCCCAGAAGTTGTATATGATGATATTATTAAAACTCATGGTATGAATATTTCAGTAGGAACAACTGCTAATGATGATGCTGAAGCATATAAATTATTAGAATTAGTTGGAATTCCATTTTCAAAAGGAAGAGTGTAATGGCAAAGAAATCAATGATTGCTAAACAAAAGAGAACTCCTAAGTTTTCTTCAAGAGCATATACAAGATGTACTGTTTGTGGTAGACCACATTCAGTTTACAGAGACTTTGGTTTATGTAGAATTTGTTTAAGAAAAATGGCTAACGAGGGATTACTTCCTGGCGTTAGAAAATCTAGTTGGTAGGAGAAATTAAGCTATGATGAATGATATAATCGCAGATGCTTTAACAAGAATTAGAAATGCTGCAATGAGAAAATTAGAAGTTGCAACATTATTACATTCTAATACTGTAGTTGGTGTTTTAACTGTATTACAAGCAAAAGAATACATTGAAGGTTTCAAGGTAATTGACGGAGCGAACAATAAAAAAACTGTTCAAGTGACTTTAAAATATGATGATAACGATAATTCAGTTATCAACGAAATTAAAAGAGTTTCTACTCCAGGAAGAAGAGTTTATAAAAACGCTTCTGAACTTAAATCTTTTAAAAATGGATATGGTACAATCATTGTTTCTACAAACAAGGGTGTAATCGCTAACGATGAAGCTTTCGCTTCTAAAGTTGGTGGTGAGTTACTATGTACAGTATGGTAGGAGAGTGTAATGTCTAGAATTGGAAAAAAACCTATCACTATCCCATCAGGAGTAGAAATTACTGTTGATGGTTCAGTTGTTAATGTTAAAAAAGGAAACAAAACTATTCCTGTGGAAACACATGGAAGAGTTGGTGTTGAAGTTGTTGATGGAAATGTTACACTTGCAAGAGTTGGTGAAACAAAAGAATCTGCAGCTTTCTGGGGAACTTATAGAGCTTTAATTAGCAATGCAGTTGATGGATTAAATAAAGGTTTTAGTAAATCTTTAGAAATCAACGGTGTTGGTTATAGAGCTGCTGTTAAAGGCAAAGTTTTAGAACTACAATTAGGATACTCTCATCCAATTAACTATGAAATCGCTGATGGATTAGAAATTACTGTTGAGAAAAACTTAATTCATGTAAAAGGTGCTGACAAACAACAAGTTGGTCAAGCTGCTGCAATTATAAGAGGCTACAGAAAACCAGAACCGTACAAAGGTAAAGGTGTGAAGTATACTGACGAGCATATCGTTAGAAAAGCCGGAAAAACTGCGAAGTAAGGTGTAAAAAATGAGTAGAGCAAAAGATTTAGCTAAAAAGAACTCTTTAAGAGCTATTAGAAAAAGAAGAGTTAGAGGTAATATTTCAGGAACTGCGCAAACACCTAGAGTAACTATTTTTAAATCAAATAAGTACTTAAGTGCACAAGCAATTGATGATGTTGCTGGTGTTACATTAGCAGCAGTAAATTCTAAAGCGTTAGAACTATCTTCTAACAAAGAGAATGCAGTAAAAGTTGGAGCAGCATTTGCTGAAACTTTAAAATCAAATAATATTGAAACAGTAGTTTTTGATAGAAACGGTTACCTTTATCATGGTGTAGTTGCAGCATTTGCTGACGCATTAAGAGATAATGGTATCAAACTATAAGGGTTAATGATGGCAGCAGTAAATAGAGAAGATTTTCAAGAAGCAATCGTTAAAATCGGAAGAGTAACAAAAGTTGTAAAGGGTGGTAGAAGATTCAGATTTACAGCTTTAGTTGTTGTTGGTGATAAAAACGGTACAGTTGGATTTGGTACAGGAAAAGCAAAAGAAGTTCCTGATGCAATTAAGAAAGCTTTAGATGATGCATTCAAATCATTAGTTAAAGTTCATCTTAATGGTACAACTATTAATCACGACATTGAACATAAATATAATGCAAGTAAAATTTTATTAAAACCAGCATCTGAAGGTACAGGACTTATCGCAGGTGGTGCGGCAAGACCAGTTCTTGAGCTTTCTGGAATTAAAGATATTATTGCAAAATCTTTAGGTTCAAATAATCCAAATAACCTTGTACAAGCTACAGTTGAAGCTTTATCAAGAATCAAAGGATAATCAGATGGTATTAGAAAACTTACAACCAGCATCTGGTAGTACAAAAAATGTTAAAAGAGTTGGTAGAGGTCAAGGTTCAGGAATGGGTAAGACAGCTACTAGAGGAAATAAAGGTCAAAAGTCTAGATCTGGATACAAAATTAAAAGAGGTTTCGAAGGTGGTCAACAGCCAATTCAAAAGAGACTTCCAAAGATTGGATTCTTTTCAAGAGTAGCAAAACCTTATTCAATCAATGTTGATAAGATTAAACAAGTTGCAGAACTTGAAGAAATTACACTTGATTCAATTAAAGCTGTTTTCAAACTTTCTAGAAGTGTTACAAAAGTTAAATTAATTGGAACAGCTGCTAAAGATTTAGCATCTAAAATTAAAGACGAAAACGTTACTACAACTGGAAAGTAATTATGAGTAAAGATCTGATAAATAAGATTCTTGTTACATTAGGTTTTATATTAATGTACCGGTTACTGGCTTATGTGCCAGTACCTGGTGTTAATATTGACGTAGTTAAAGAATTCTTCGATTCAAATGCAAACAATGCATTAGGTCTTGTTAATATGTTCAGTGGTAATGCAGTTGAAAGACTTTCAATTATCTCTTTAGGTATTATGCCATACATTACAGCTTCAATTATTATGGAGCTACTAGCCGCAACTTTCCCTGCTTTAGGTAAAATGAAAAAAGAAAGAGATGGGATGCAAAAATATATGCAAATCATCAGATATACAACTATTGTTATAACTCTTATCCAATCTATTGGTGTATCAATGGGTCTTAATTCATTAACTGGTCAAAATGGTCAAAGTGCAATTTCAATTGATATGGATACATTTGTAGCTGTATCATCAATTTCTATGTTAACTGGTACTATGCTTCTTATGTGGATTGGTGAACAAATCACACAAAAAGGTATTGGTAATGGTATTTCATTAATTATCTTCGCTGGTATTGTTTCTGCAATTCCAAGTGCAATTGGTGGAACTATTGATTTAGTTAACAATGGACAAATGAATTTCTTAACAGTAATTGCTATTGTAGTTATTATTTTAGCAACAGTAGGTGCTATTATTTATGTTGAATTAGGTGAAAGAAGAGTACCTGTTTCTTACTCAAGAAAAGTTATGATGCAAAATCAAAGCAAGAGAGTAATGAACTATATTCCTATTAAAGTAAACCTAGCAGGTGTTATTCCTGCAATTTTTGCTTCAGCAATATTAATGTTCCCTGCTACAATTTTACAAGGTTCTCAAAATGAGTACCTTTTAATAATTGGAGACTTTTTAAGTCCTCAATCATATACTTTTAATGTATTTATGTTCTTATTTGTAGTTTTCTTTGCATTCTTTTATGCATCAATTACATTTAATGCAAAAGATATTTCAGAAAATTTAAAGAAACAAGGTGGATTTATCCCAGGTGTTAGACCAGGGGCAAGTACAGCTGAGTTTTTAAATGAAACTGCAAGTAGACTTACTTTTTGGGGTGCTATATATTTAGGTGCTATTTCAACTGTTCCATGGCTTTTAGTAAAAGCAATGGGAGTTCCTTTCTATTTTGGAGGAGTTGCAGTACTTATCGTTGTTCAAGTTGCTATTGATACAATGAGAAAGATTGAAGCACAACAATATATGAATAAATATGAAACTTTAAGTGCAGTTGGACTGTAAAGTAACATGGCTATTCCTTTAAGAAAACCTAATGAAATTTCAAAACTTCGCACTGCATCTCTTGCAGTTGCGAAGACTTTACAATATTTAGAACAAAATGTTACAGCTGGTATGACTTTGAAAGAAGTTGATACTTTGGGTGAAAAATTCTTAAGAGATTTAGGCGCACGCCCATCTTTTAAAGGTTTATACGGTTTCCCTGCTGCTGTTTGTACATCTCTTAATGAAGTTATTATTCATGGAATTCCAGATGATACTGTATTAAAAGAAGGCGATATTTTAGGTATTGATATTGGTAGTGAAATTGATGGATGGTATGGTGACGCAGCAATTACTATGCCTATAGGAAAAATATCAAAAGAAGATGAAGAGTTAATTGCTTGTTCAAAAGATGCTTTATATTATGCTATTGATATTATTAAAGAAGGTATGAGATTTAAAGAATTATCAAAAGAGATTGAAAATTTTATTGTCTCTAAAGGTTATCAACCATTAGTAAGATTTTGTGGACATGGTATAGGTAAAAAACCGCACTGTGAACCAGAGATCCCAAATTATGTTGATGCACCAAATCTTAAATCTGGTCCAAAAATTAAAAATGGAATGGTATTCTGTTTAGAACCAATGATTTGTCAGAACGGACGTGAACCAGTTATTTTAGAAAATGATTGGGATGTTGTCTCTGAAGATAGATTACGTGGGAGTCATTATGAGCATACAGTTGCTGTTATTGATGGAAAAGCAGTTATTTTAAGTAAAGTAGAAGAGTAAACTTAGGAGTTGAAGTGTCAAAAGATGATGTAATAGTAATAGATGGAAAAGTTACAGTAGCTTTACCAAATGCAATGTTTAAAGTTGAGTTAGATAATGGTCATATGGTGTTATGTCATATCTCAGGAAAAATGAGAATGCATTACATTAAAATTTTACCAGGTGATAAAGTTAAAGTAGAAATTACTCCTTATTCACTTGATAAGGGTAGAATTACTCACCGATATAAATAATTATTGAGAGGTAATATAGAAATATATTATCTCTTCTTTCTTTTTTTATGATATAATACTTAAAATAATTTTTGAAAAGTATATATATATGAAAGATATTACAGAAATAATTAAAACTACACTAAAAAATCTAGAAAAGAACAACATACTCCCAACCCCCATAAATTTTGAAAAAGAATTTTCATTTATACTAAAACAAACAGATTTGATTTTAGAAGAATATGTTGAATTTGACTATATTATCGAGTCTTTAAGTACAGAGGAAAAGAATTCTCTTAACAAAAATGAAATTTCTACTTTTAAAGATTTATCAAACTTGTTAAATAATAGAATTAAAGAATCTCAAATTAAACATTTTTTAAAAGATTTTTCTTACTTTATGTCTCCTTCAATTAATAATGATATTAAAACTGAAATAAATAAGCTATGTAGTGATATCGCAACTAAACCAAATCACTTAATAAATAATGAAACAATTAGAAGTTTACGAAAACTAACAGAGAGAAGAATTAAAAGCGATAAATCAGTATTTAATGAAAAAACTACGGATGTAAAAAAACTTATACTCTTTTTGGGTGATCATTTTAAAAAAACTTTAAAACAAAATAATATAACAGTATCAGAAATAATAGATATTAAAAATGATATAAAAAATCTTGATCTTTCAGCTTCATCAAAAAATGATTTAAATGATTTAGAAAACAAATTAATGAGTGTTATGGACAGATTTGAAAAATCAATGGAATCTACAAGAGAAGGTATTATAAGTCGTCAAACACAAAATGATTATTTATACGAACAAATTGAAGAATTACAATGTAGTTTAAATAAGGCAGAAGAAGAAAAATCGATTGATTATTTAACTGGAGTGTTAACCAGACGTGCCTACGATATCGAGTTAAAAAGAGTAGAAGAACATTTTGAAATTTTTGATTCTAATTATGCAATTATTTTTTATGATTTAGACCATTTCAAAAAAATTAATGATACTTATGGCCATGACTGTGGAGATTCCATCCTTTCAACATTTGCATCAATATTAAATAAATTAACTCGCACTGAGGATATCATATCTCGATATGGTGGTGAAGAATTTATATCTATAGTTCATTATAGTAATAAGTTAGAAATTGAAAGTTACTTAAGAAGAGTGAAAAATATTATTACTAATAATAGATTTATTTATGGTGATGTAAAAATAAATGTAGAGTTTTGTGCTGGTGTTGCATTTAGAGAAAATTATAATTCTTATTCTGAAGCAGTAAAAACAGCGGATAGTCTTCTATACAAAGCAAAAAAAGAAGGTCGAAATAAAATCGTTTTGGATTCTAAAATAGAGTTTTAATATCAAGTAATACAAACTTATGGAGCTTTGTAATTAATCTATCGCGCCTTTAAAAAGTAAATCAATTCTTAGGCTCCATAACTTTATATACTTTTATGATACTCTACTTTTTGTTAAATCTATCTCATTCTCAATAAATTGTTTTTGTGTAATCATAAAAGCTAAATGTTTTTTTAATAATTCTCTATCTTTATATGATTCAATAATAAATTCGTAAAGTTTAGGTCTATTCTTTTTCCAATTGTGTAATGTTGTTTTATTTACTTCTAAATCAGATTCTAATTTTCTAAAACTTGGTGCTGTCATTATTATTCCTTTAAAATTAAACAATTGTACAAATAATTTGAACAAATGTCAATATAAATGAATAATATGTACATATAATTGGGACAAATAAGCTTAAAAGTAGTTTTTTTGTACAATTCTTAATGACAAAAGCAGTAAAAAATAGAATTTTATATCAATTAAATTTTCTTAAAACAATTGGTTATGATTACCACTCAATGATAAAATTTGCTAATAAAGAAGTTAATAGTAATTCATTACCAAATAATATAGAAGAGTTAAAAACAGTGGTTGAAAATTGTTATTTATGTGAATTGTCAAAGACGAGAAAGAATGTACTCTTTGGAGAAGGAAACATAAATGCTTCATTAATGTTAATTGCTGATGAACCAACTGCAAGTGAAGATGAATTGAAGAGTTTTTATGTGGGAAAGACTGGTGAGCAATTAGTTAAAATGATAGAAAATGTCTTACCTTTAAAAAAAGAAGATGTATATATAACTAATTTAGTTAAATGTAAAAGTGCAAATGGAATTAATGCATCTCACTATAGTAGCTGTAGTACATATTTACATAAACAAATTGATCTTGTTAATCCAAAGTTAATTGTTACATTTGGAGAAAAAGCTTATCAATATTTATGTAATGACAATAGTTCCTTTAATAAAGTTAGAGGACAAATCATGAGTTTTAAAGAATATCAAGTTATACCAACACATAGTGTTAGTTATCTTATTAGAAACCCGTCTTCTAAAAAAGAAGCTTTTTACGACATGTTGAAAATAAAATCTATTTTGGAGTTAAGTTGAAAAATCTATTAATAATATTATTATCTTTTTTTATTTTTGTAGGATGTACTACAAAACCTGTTGTTGTCCCAAAGGATACTGTTCTAAAACCTTCTGAACCAGTTGTTGAAATACCTGAAGTAATTGAACCTGAACCAGAAATAGAACCAATTCCTGAAGAAATTGTAATTGCTGATGATAATTTAAATAGAATTGCTATTATTTATCCTTCTCGTATAGTTGGTAAATATGCAAAAAGCACAATTAGTACAATTAGTGCTTTTTTACTTTTTAATAATCAAGCATTTGAAATTCAAACATTTGATACATACGATGAAAATCCACATAATATTACAAGAGAGTTAATTAATTTAAATGAAAAAGGTTTTACTAAAGTAATTGCTCTTTTCACTCAAAATGGTTTTGATATTTTAAATTCTTTAGAAGAATCAAGACAATCAAAAATGTATTTTCCTTTAATTAATAAAAACGAAATAGTTACTGAAAATGAAAACTTTATTTTTGGGGGCATATCTTATCAAGATCAATTAGATTTACTTCAAGGTCTATCCAATGGAAGAAACACTATGTTTTACAAAAAAGGTGGATATACTGAAAACAAATTAAAAGATTTATATTTAAATAGTTTTTCAAATACAGGTATTATTAAAGAAATACAAAGAAAACAAAACAATTATAAAAGTGTTATGAAAGACAAAAGAATGGTTGGTACTACTATTTTATTAAATACATATCCTGTAAAATCATCAATAATTCTATCTCAATTGACAGCCTTTGAAATATACCCTTCAAAAGTTTTATCAACACAAATTAATTATAATCCAATTTTAGTGAAACTAACACAAGCAAGAGATAGAAAGAATTTATATATTGCTAACTCTATTGGTAAAGTTGACAGTTTTATAGAAGATTATACAAAACTTCTAGGTTCTGATATAACTTATAACTGGGTTGATTATTCATCTTTAGTAGGGGTAAATTATCTTTTAAATGAAAATGAGTCAGAAATTATCAGAACACAAGTAATAGATAATCAAGTTGACTATGAACCAACTCTATATAAAAGTACTTCTTATGGTTTTCAAGAAGTATTATTGAATTAAAAAATTAAGTATCATTTTGATATAATCGCGAATAATTAATAAAAAAGAATAAAAGACGGAGTCAGATTTGAGAACGCATTATTGTACAGACGTAAACGAAAATAACATTGGTGAAACAGTTACTGTTGCTGGTTGGGTAAATAGCAGACGTGATCACGGTGGAATTATATTTATAGATTTAAGAGATAAAGGTGGAGTAGTTCAACTAGTAGCTGACCCAGCTGATTGTAAAGAAGCATTAGAAACTGCCGAAACAGTTAGAGATGAATTTGTTTTAATAGCAACTGGAAAAGTTAGAGCTAGAGGTGAAGGATTAGAAAACCCTAATTTAGCAACTGGTAAGATTGAAATTATTTTAGAAAAACTTGTTATTGAAAATAAATCTAAGCCTATGCCTTTTGATTTAAATGATGAAAAAGTAAATGATGAAATTAAATTAAGAAATAGATTTTTAGAATTAAGATCTGCAAAAATGTTAGATATCTTTAAATTAAGATCTAAAGCAGCTATTCAAGTAAGAAATACACTTGATGAGTTAGGTTTTTTAGATGTTGAAACTCCAATTTTAACTAAATCTACTCCAGAGGGAGCTAGAGATTATCTTGTACCTTCAAGAGTTCATGGTGGAGAGTTTTATGCACTTCCTCAATCTCCACAATTGTTCAAACAATTACTAATGGTTTCTGGATTTGATAAATATTTCCAAATTGCTAGATGTTTTAGAGATGAAGATTTAAGAGCAGATAGACAACCTGAATTTACTCAAATAGATGTTGAAATGTCTTTTTGTGACCAAGAAGATGTAATTAAAGTTGCTGAAAAAGTAATCACTGATGTATTTAATAAATGTGGTAAACCAGTACCAGCTACTTTCCCAAGAATGAAATACTGGGATGCAATGGAAATGTATGGTTCTGATAAGCCTGATACTAGAATAGATATGCCATTAGTAGATGTAATTGATATTTTTGCAAACTCTACAAATGAAATTTTTGCTTCAATTGCAACTGACAAAAAGAACAATAGAATTAAAGCTCTTAAATGTCCAAATGGTGATAATATTTTCTCAAAAAGACAAATGAAAGGTTTTGAAGACTACGTAAGAAAATTTGGAGCTAAAGGTCTTGGTTATTTCCAAATGAAAGAAGATGGTCTTAAAGGTCCGCTTACAAAATTCTTTTCAGAAACTGATTTAGAAGAAATTGTAAAAACAACTGAACTTAAACTTGGTGATGTTGTATTCTTTGGAGCTGGAGATAAAAAGACTGTATGGGATTATATGGGAAGATTTAGACTTTATTTAGCTGAACAAATGGATATTATTCCTGCTGATACTTTTGAATTCCTATGGGTTACTGATTTCCCAATGTTTGAAGTTGAAGATGGTAGAACAAAAGCACTTCATCATCCATTTACAATGCCTAAATCACTTGAAGATACTTCAGATTTAGAAGCTATTGAATCAATTGCTTATGATATCGTTTTAAATGGTACAGAGCTTGGTGGTGGTTCAATTAGAATTCATAAAGAAGAGATTCAAGCAAAAGTATTTGAACTTATGGGTATCTCAGACGAAGAAGCAAGAGAGAAATTTGGTTTCTTACTTGACGCACTTCAATATGGAGCTCCATCACATGGTGGATTTGCAATGGGTCTAGATAGACTTATCATGTTACTTGCTGGAACTGATTCAATTAGAGATGTAATTGCCTTCCCTAAAACTCAAAAAGCTCAGTGTTTATTAACTCAAGCACCAAGTCCAGTTGATGCTGAACAATTAAAAG
Organism: uncultured Campylobacteraceae bacterium; assembly: GCA_913057765.1. Lineage (GTDB taxonomy): Bacteria > Campylobacterota > Campylobacteria > Campylobacterales > Arcobacteraceae > Halarcobacter. The sequence goes on along the minus strand of CAJXPH010000020.1, from coordinate 4,042 downwards.
ATTTAAGCTTAAGAATTAGAAAAGTAGAAGCTTAGTATTTAGATAGAAAGTAATAAAATGTTTAAAATTTTAACGCTATTATTACTTTCTATTTCTTTTTCATATTCCAAAATACATATTACTGTAACCCTTCCTGTTCAAAAATACTTTATTGAAAAAATTGCAAAAAATGACTTTGTTGTTCATGTTGTAGAAGATAGTTATAAGAATTTTAATAAAGAAAATAAAGATATTCTAGATCTACTTTCATATAGTAATATTTATTTTACTATAGGGCTTAAAAAAGAAAAAGAATATATTGATATTTTTAAATCAAAAAACGAATATTTAAAAATTAAAGATTTAACAACAAATATAAAAAAAGATTTTACGAATGGTAAGATAAATCCTTATATTTGGTTAGATCCATTAAAAGTAAGAGATTTATCAAAGAATATTTTAAATGAATTAATAAAACTTAAATCTGATAAAAAAAAGATTTATACAAAGAATTATAATACTTTTTTAAATGAAATAGATGAGATGTTTTTATATATAAAAGGAAGACTTGATAAAAGTGAGTCTTACAATATTTTTGTATATGAACCGTATTGGCACTACTTTGCAAAAAGATTTAAACTTAATTTATATTATAAAGAAAATAGATACACAACTTTAGAAGAAGTCTCTTCAATCATAAAATTAGCAAAGAAAAATGATATTAGGAAGCTCCTTATCGAAGAAGGAACTTCTTATGAAAAAGCTAGGTCTCTTGTTAGCCACATAAATGCAGGTATAATTGAACACGATATTTCAAGCTTTGAATGGCGGTCAAGTTTATACTTTTTGACAAGAGAAATTACAAAGAAATAAACTAATATAGATTTTATATATTCAGTTAACTTTTTTTGGGCAAAATTACAAAAAAATTAAAGAAGATAAATGTTTTTACCTACTACAAAAAAAGAGATGGATAGTCTCGGTTGGGAACAGTGTGATGTAATTCTTGTAAGTGGAGATGCTTATATAGATTCTCCTTTTATTGGAGTTGCAACTGTTGGTCGTATTTTACAAAAACTTGGATATAAAGTTGGAATTATTGGACAACCTGACATTGAAACAGATGATGTTAAAAGGTTAGGGGAACCAAAACTTTATTGGGGTGTTAGTGGTGGAAGTATTGATTCAATGGTTTCAAATTATACTGCTACAAAAAAGTTTAGAAATACAGATGATTACACTCCTGGTGGAGTAAACGATAAAAGACCTGATCGTGCAACTTTAGTATATACAAATTTAATTAGAAGACATTTCAAAGATACAGTTCCTATCGTTTTAGGTGGGATTGAAGCTAGTTTAAGAAGAGTTACTCATTATGATTATTGGAGTAATAAACTTAGAAAACCTATTCTTTTTGATGCAAAAGCAGATTACTTAATCTATGGAATGGGTGAAATTGCAATAGAAGAATTTACTCATGCATTAAGAGATGGAACAGACCCAAAAGTTGTGCGTGGAGTATCTTATATTTCTAAAGAGCCAAAAGAAGATTATATAAAAATGCCTTCACATGCAGATTGTTTGGAAGATAAAGAAAAATATATTGATCTTTTTGATATTTTTTATGATAATAATGATCCTATCTCTGCAAAGGGAATTTATCAACAAGTTGATTCTAGATATATGATTCAAAATCCTCCTTGTGATTATTTAGATGAAAAAGAAATGGATGAAGTAGCAATGCTTCCATATACAAGAGAATTACATCCTTTTCATGCTCCAGAAGGTAAAGTTAAATGTTTAGAGACTATAAAGTTCTCAGTACAAACGCATCATGGTTGTTGGGGAGAATGTAATTTCTGTGCAATTGGAGTTCATCAAGGACGTACTATTCGTACAAGAAGTGAAAAAAATATTATTGAAGAAGCCAAAGAATTTACTAAATATAAAGACTTTAAAGGAATTATTTCTGATGTTGGTGGACCTACTGCAAACATGTATGGTTATGAATGTGGAAAGAAACTAAAAAAGGGTACATGTGACGATATTAGATGTGTAGACTTTGATAGACTTTGTAAGGTTATGCATGTAGACCATTCAAGACATCTTAACTTGCTAAAAAATATTAGAAAAGTTCCTGGAATTAAAAAAGCATTTGTTGCTTCTGGTATAAGGTATGACTTTATTGCTGCAGATAAAAAGCATGGTTATGATTATCTAAAACAATTAGTAGACCATCATATTTCTGGACAAATGAAAGTTGCACCTGAACATACTTCTGATAGAGTTTTAAAGCTTATGGGAAAACCAGGGAAACAACCACTTATTGAATTTAAAAAGATGTATGATAAGTTAAATAAAGAAGCTGGTAAAAAACAGTTTTTAACTTATTATCTTATTGCTGCACATCCTGGATGTGAAGAAAGAGATATGCATGAATTAAAACAATTTACTACTCATGAATTAAAAATGAACCCAGAGCAAGCGCAAGTATTTACTCCAACACCTAGTACGTACTCTGCTGTTATGTATTACACTGAAATGGATCCAGTAACAAGAAAGAAAATTTTTGTTGAAAAAGACAGAGCTAGAAAAGAAAAACAAAAAAGTATCGTGATTGATAAAAAATATCATCAAAGAAGAAAAGCAGGTTCTGCTGGAATGCAAAGTTAAGAAGGAAAGATAAAATAATGACTAATAATGAATTAATGCAAGAGGATTTAAAACATATTTTTCATCCTTGTTCTCAAATGAAAGATTATGAAAAGCTTCCATTAATCCCTATTAAAAAAGGAAAAGGTTCTTATATTGAAGATTTTGAAGAGAATCAATATTTAGATTGTATTAGTTCTTGGTGGGTAAATATTTTTGGTCATAGTAATGATTATATAAATCAAAAGATAAATGAACAACTTCAAGATTTGGAACATGTTATCTTTGCCGGATTTACTCATAAACCTGCTATTGATTTGGCACGTAGATTAGTTAATCTTACTCCTGAACCTTTACAAAAAATATTCTTTGCTGACAATGGTTCAAGTGCTATTGAAATCTCTTTGAAAATGTCATTTCAATATTTCAAAAATAAAGGTGAAAGTAGACCATTATTTGTATCTTTAGAAAATTCATATCATGGTGAAACTATGGGTGCTTTAGCTGTTTCAGATAATGGACTTTATAAAGATATATATCAAGATATTTTAATCAAAACAGTTCAAGCTAAAACACCATCTTTACATGATGAAGATGTAGCAATTGAAGATATGAGAAGAGTATTAACTGAGAATAAAGATAAAGTTAACTCTGTTGTAATTGAACCACTTATTCAATGTGCAGGTTCTATGAAGATGTATGATGCAAGTTATATTAAAAAACTACGTGCACTTTGTGATGAATTTGGTATATTTTTAATTGCAGATGAAATAGCGGTTGGCTTCGGTAGAACTGGAACAATGTTTGCTATTGAGCAAGCAGGTATAAGTCCAGATTTTTTATGTCTTTCTAAAGGTATAACTGGTGGGTACATGCCTCTTTCCGTTGTAATGTTTACAGATGATATCTACAATGCCTTTTATTGTGATTATAATGAAGGAAAATCATTTTTAGATTCACATTCTTATACTGGAAATACAATTGCATGTGCTGTTGCAAATGCAGTATTAGATATTTTTGAAAATGAAAATATTATTGAAAAAAATCAAGAAAAAATAGAGTTAATAAAAAATCAAACTGAAAAGTTTAAAACTTTAAAAAATGTATCTGAAGTGCGGCAAAGAGGTATGGTCTGCGCAATTGAACTTCAAGGTTATGAATCAAATAGAAGAATCAATTTAGAAGTTTTTCAATCAGCTTTAAAATCAGGTGTTTATATAAGACCACTTGGGAATGTAATATATTTTATGCCTCCATATTGTTTTACAAATGAGCAGTTAACAAAAATGATTGATGTTACATATGAAATTGTAGAATCAAAATTATAGAGTAGATTAAATTTTGTGTATTAAAAAAGGGCAACTATTTTAAATCTGTCTCTTATACACATCTGACGCTGCCGACGAAGAGG
>CAJXPH010000019.1 GCA_913057765.1 uncultured Campylobacteraceae bacterium | reverse complement strand
TCGTGGGCTCGGAGATGTGTATAAGAGACAGATTCTATTTACTAAATATTAGAGATTTTATCATTTGAAAGAATGATTTTATGTTTATACATATCAGCTTTTATTACAATATCAGAATATTCTACAGGATTATTATTCTTATCAAAAGATAATCTATGTAAAGACAATAAAGAAGCGTTTTCTTTTATACCTAATTTTTCGGATTCTTCTTTTGTAGCATCTTTTGCTTCTACCGTTTCTTCAGCATTGTAGAATTCAATATTATATTCTTCTTTTAAAAATGTATATAAAGATTCAATATTAAAACTCTCTTTTAAATTAGGTACCCGTTTTAAATCTAAATAATTACGCATTAAAGCAAATGGTATACCATTTAATTCTCTAAATCTTTTTATACATAATAAAGTATCACATTGAAGTAATTCTTTCACATAATGATCATCTTCAATTATTTCATAATTAATTGATTTTGTTGTTAGCTTATGATTTTGTTTTGAAAGTCTTTGAGTTAATGAGCCAATAGAATTCGCATCATAAAGAATTTTTTGTTCTTTTACAAATGTTCCACATCCTTGTTTTCGTTCAAGAATATTTTCTCTTTCTAAAAGTTCAATCGCTTTTCTTACAGTTATTCTACTTACTTCATACTTTTTTTCAATTTTAAGTTCCGAAGGAATCAATTCACCAGATTCATAGTTTTCACTAATATCTTTTTGTAGTTTATTTTTTAATTGAACATATAGAGGAATACCATTTTTACTAAACAATAACTAAATCCTTAAATTTCTTATATAATAAAATATACTACATCATACAATTTTAAATTGTACTTAAAATCCCTAGTATACTATTCTATAAATTTGATAGTTTTTCATTAGATAACATTATCTTATGCTTATACATATCTCCTCTAATTACTAAGTTAGAGTATTCAATTGGGTTATTTTTTTGATCGTATGATAGTCTCTTTAAAGATAATAAAGGAGCCCCTTTACCAATATTTAATTTAGTTGAATCAGTTTCATCTGCAATAATTGCTTCAACTATCTCTTCTGCATTATGAAATTCAATATTATACTCTTCCTTTAAAAAAGCATATAGTGATTCTAAATTTAATTTCTTATCAATATCTGGAACAGTGTTAATATCAAAATAATTTATCATCAATGCAAAAGGAACTTCATCTAATAATCTTGTTCTTCTAATACAAAGTAATTTATCACAGTGAAGCATATCTTTTACAAAATGTTCTTCTTCTTTTTCAATTATTTCAAATGAGATTGATTTAGTAGTTAATAAATGTTTTTGTTTTGATAATCTTTGAGTTAATGAACCTATAGAATTTGCATCGTAAAGAACTTTTTGTTCTTGAACATAAGTTCCTTTACCTTGTTTTTTTATAACAACATTATCTCTTTCTAATTCTTCAATTGCTTTTCGTACAGTTATTCTACTTACTTCATATTTCTTTTCTAACTTACCTTCAGCAGGAATAATATCATTAACTTTATAATTCAATTTAATATCTTCTAGTAATTTCTCTTTTAACTGAAGATATAGAGGTATACCATTTTTAGCGAACAAAAGTCAGATCCTTTAATTTATTAATTATTATAATATTGAAATAGTATTATAGTCCAGTCAAGAAGCATCTACTGTACCGTTTACATATTACATAATTCAGTTTTAAATTGTACTTAAGATATAAATTCAACAGTTATTATTTAATATTAAAGATTTTTAAATCTATTGTTTACACATCTTTATATCTAAATAGAATTATTTAACAACTCTAAAGCTTCTTCTTTCTCCTTTTTTGTTTTCTCTTCATCCCAAATTAATTCAGTTTTCATTATTTGAATAATTCCATCTAAAATTTCAAGAGAAACATTTTTATCTAGTAAAGCTACATTACATCTTCGTACTAAATAATCCATTGGTTTTTTAACAAACTCTTCTTTTATTGTGTATATAACTTCTGCATTTGTATATGGTTCACCTTCTTTTAAATACTCTATATTTTCAACAGATGATAAGACAGCATCAATTCTATCTCCATATTGGGATAACAAATATTCATTTGTATCAAAATCAATTTTCTCTGAAATATATTCTAGGTTTAATTTCTTACTTCCAATAAGCTTCATTTTTTTTGTTTTACATTTTTCTTTATTCTTATTTTGAGTCTTATAAACAAAGTCAACCAATTGTTCTGCCATTTTTCTATATGTTGTCCATTTACCACCTATAATACTAATTAATCCCGATTTATTTTCTCTAATTTCATGTTCTCTAACAATAGAAGATGTATCTGCATTTTCATCAGGGGCAACAAGAGGTCTTATTCCACACCATTGCGCTAAAATCTCACTCTTATCAATTTTTAAATCAAAATAGATTTCTAAGTGTCTTAAAATGTATTCAACATCATTTTCTTTTACTTCAGGATGTTCACTTAAACTAGTTGGATCATCAGTAGTACCTACAAGACATTTTCCCATCCAAGGCAAAATAAATAAAACTCTTCCATCCTCGGTTTTAGGTATCATTAAACCTTCATTAGAAGGTAAATATTTCTTATCTAATATAATATGTATACCTGAACTTAAATCCAACATCTTTTTTGCTTTTTGCTCATCAAGTTCATTTACTTTATCAGCAAATATACCTGCAGCATTTATAATACTAGTTCCTTCAAAAGTCATTTTTTCATTATTAACTTTATCGAATACTTCAACTCCAATAATTTTTTCATTATCATCATATTTAAAACCAGTCACTTCGCAATAATTTCTACAATCAGCTCCCTGCTTTTTTGCAGTTTGTAATAAAGAAATAGTTAATCTTGAATCATTAAATGAACCATCATAATATTTAACTCCACCAACTAAACCATCTTTTTTAATTACAGGGAATTTATCTAACATCTTAGTTCTTGAAACAATCCCGCTTCGTCCTAATCCTTTTGTTCCTGAAACAAAATCATATAAACTTAAGCCTACAAACATATAAGGTAATTCCCACCATTTATATATAGGAGTAATTAATGTCAATTTTGAACACAAATGAGGTGCATTTTTTAGAAGTCTTGATCTTTCTTTTAATCCTTCTTTAACAAGATTAAATTGATCTTTATTCAGTTGCTTGATTGCTTTTTCTAGATATCTAACTCCACCATGAACTAATTTTGTACTTCTAGAACTAGTTCCTTCTGCAAAATCATTTTTTTCTAAAAGTAAAGTTTCTAAACCTCTTGAAGCTGCATCAAGTGCAATACCACTTCCTGTTGCTCCTCCACCAATAATAATAATGTCATAATTTTTATTTTTCATTGAGTTATCATCCTTATATTACTATTTACATCATAAGGTTATAATGTTATTTGAGTCATTATAATGTTATAACTATAAAAAGAATATTAATTTTTAGTATTTTTACTGAAATCAGAAGAAATTTAATACTTTTTTTTAAATAATTTTCATCTAATCATCTACTGGTATAAAGAAAATTTTATAAGCCATATTTCAGTTTAAACCTTACAAAGCCCATTAATAAGGAATGCTATTTTAATGTTACGCTTCAAAAATTAGAAAAATCAGTGCAATTAAGCAAATTCATCTTTAATTTTAAGCAAAATTTAAAAATCTATACGTCACTATTGAAAGTAACATTATGATGTTATAATGTAAAAGAATAACAAATTCTTTAAAGCATATGTATATTTCATATAAATTTCATGTTTCTTTCATGTTTATTGAATATACTTACATACACAAATTTAGAAGGAGTAAATTAATGTCCTTAGAACTCGAAAATGTATCTATGAGTGTAAATGGTCAAACACACATTTACAATACAAACCTAACACTCAAAAAAGGTACAATGAATGTACTTCTTGGTCGAACTTTATCTGGAAAGACTTCATTAATGCGTATCATGGCAGGACTTGATGTACCTACAAATGGTCGTATTTTATGGGAAGGTAAAGATGTAACTGGAATGAGAGTACAAGATAGAAAAATAGCAATGGTTTATCAACAATTTATCAATTATCCTTCTATGAGTGTATACGATAACATTGCAGCACCTCTACGAATTATGAAAAAAGACGAAACGTTTATAGACAAAGCGGTAAAAGAAACAGCAAGATTAATGAGATTAGAAAAATTTTTAGATAGAAAACCACTTGAACTTTCAGGTGGGCAACAACAAAGATGCGCATTAGCACGTTCTTTGGTAAAAGGTTCAGGTCTTGTATTATTAGATGAACCCCTAGCAAATTTAGATTATAAATTAAGAGAAGAATTACGAGAAGAAATCCCAAAAATGTTTGAAGAATCTGGTGCAATATTTGTATATGCTACAACGGAACCGGAAGAAGCATTATTACTTGGTGGTAATGTGGCTACTCTATGGGAAGGTAAAATTACACAATTTGACGAAACTGCAAAAGTTTATCACACTCCAAATAATGCAACAACAGCAAAAGTATTTTCAAACCCATCAATGAACTTTTTAGATATTAAAAAAGATGGAGATTTTATTTATTATGGAAATAGTGAAAAAGTTCCTGCAACAGATTCTTTATCTAAACTTGAAGATGGTAAATATTTAGCAGGATTTAGACCAAATCATTTAGAATTAACAAAACATACAGAAAATGCAATTAAATTTTCTGCACATTTAGATGTAACAGAAATTACTGGTTCAGAAACTTTTTTACATATGAAACATGACAATGATAACTGGATAGGATTAGTACATGGAGTACATGACCTAGAATATAATACAAATTTATCAGTATATTTAGATACCCGTCATATTTTTATTTTTGCAACAAATGGTGAGTTAATTGAAACTGCATCATATGTACAAGAAAGATAGAAGGAGAAAAAATGGCAAAAATAACTCTTTCAAACTTAGGTCACAGTTATGGTAAGAACCCAAAAACCTTAGAAGATTATGCACTTCAACCTTTAAACCATGAATGGGATGATGGAGCAGCATATGCACTATTAGGACCTTCTGGTTGTGGTAAGTCTACATTATTAAATATCATCTCAGGAATAGTAACTCCCTCAGAAGGAAGTATATTATTTGATGATATTGACGTAACTTTTGCAGATACTACAAATAGAAACATTGCGCAAGTTTTTCAGTTTCCAGTTGTATATGACACAATGACAGTAAGACAAAACCTTGAATTTCCACTAAAAAATAGAGGAGCAGACCCACAGTATATTCAACAAAGAGTTGGATCAATTGCAAGGTCTATTCAAGTTGAAGATATTCTAGATAAAAAAGCAAGTGGACTAACAGCAGATGCAAAACAAAAAATCTCTTTAGGTCGAGGGATGGTTAGAGAAGACGTAAATGCAATACTTTTTGATGAACCATTAACAGTAATTGATCCACATATGAAATGGGAATTAAGAACTCAACTAAAAGCTTTACATAAAGAATTAAAACATACGATGATTTTTGTTACCCATGACCAAACAGAAGCTTTAACTTTTGCAGATAAAGTTGTAGTTATGAATCATGGTTGTGTTTTACAAATTGGAAGTCCAGAAGAACTATTTGAAAAGCCAGCACATACTTTTGTAGGATATTTTATTGGCTCTCCAGGAATGAATGTTTTTGAAGCAAAAGTTGAAAAAAATATTGCAAACTTATTAGGTCATGAAATAAAACTTAGTTCTACATATAAAAAACTATCAGGAAAAGTTGAATTAGGTGTTAGACCAGAATTTATCAAACTATGTGAAGAAGAGGAAGGTATTAAAATTGATATTCTTAGAGTTGAAGATGTGGCACATCATAAAATTGTAAGAGCTAAATACAATGGCAAAAAAGTAAATATCATTGTTCCTGAAGATACAAAAATTACACCTAGTATGACATATATGAAATTTGACATAGACAGAGTTAATGTTTATGTAGATGAGTGGTTAGTTGAAGGAGAATTATCATGAAAAAAACTGTAAACCAAAAAGCATGGTTTCTAGTATTACCTGTTCTTTTATTAGTAGGTTTTTCTGCTGTTATTCCTTTAATGACAGTTGTGAATTATTCTGTTCAAGATACATTTGGAAATAATGTATTTTTTGCAGTTGGACTAGAATGGTTTGAAGAAATTTTGCACTCAGAGAGAATTCATGATGCACTTGGACGTCAAATATTATTCACTTCAATTATTTTAATAATTGAAATCCCTTTAGGAATCTTTATTGCATTACATATGCCTAAAAAAGGGGTGTGGGCTTCTATTTGTTTAGTATTAGTTGCATTACCACTTTTAGTTCCTTGGAATGTTGTTGGTACAATTTGGCAAATTTTTGGAAGAACTGATATTGGATTACTAGGACATACCTTGGCATCTTTTGGTATTGATTATAACTATACACAAAATGTATTAGATGCATGGATTACTATTATTGTTATGGATGTATGGCACTGGACTTCATTAGTTGTTTTACTTTGTTATGCAGGATTACAATCGATCCCATCTGCATATTATCAAGCGGCAAAAATTGACCAAGCATCAAACTGGAATATATTTAGATATATCCAACTTCCAAAAATGATGGGAGTGTTATTAATTGCTACCTTATTAAGATTTATGGATAGTTTTATGATTTATACAGAACCAATGGTTGTAACAGGTGGTGGGCCAGGAAATGCAACTACTTTTCTTTCTATTGACTTAGTAAAAATGGCAATTGGACAATTTGATTTAGGACCTGCAGCTGCATTTTCACTAATTTATTTCTTAGTGATTTTATTAGCATCATGGGCATTCTTCACAATTATGACAAACATTGATAAGCAGGAGGCATAATATGAATAATTCAAAAATAAAAACAGGTTTTTTCAGTAGTAAATCACCCGCTATTATGCTTATTTATATAATTTTTTTAATGCTACCAGTTTACTGGTTGATTAACATGAGTTTAAAAACAAATGAAGAAATATTAGGAACATTTTCACTTTTTCCAAATAACTTAACATTTGATAATTATATTACTATATTTACAGACCCTTCTTGGTATTGGGGATATATAAACTCTATGACTTATGTTGTTATGAATACTGTGATTTCAATTTTAGTTGCACTGCCTGCAGCTTATGCATTTTCACGTTATTCATTTTTAGGAGATAAACATTTATTCTTTTGGCTATTAACTAACAGAATGGCACCACCTGCGGTTTTCGCGCTGCCATTCTTTCAACTTTACTCAAGTGTTGGTTTATTTGATACACATATAGCGGTGGCTCTAGCTCATACATTATTTAATGTACCATTATCAGTTTGGATTTTGGAAGGCTTTATGCGTGGTGTACCAAAAGAAATAGATGAAACTGCGTATGTTGATGGTTTTAGTTTTTTTGCATTCTTTACAAAAATCTTTACACCATTAATTGCGTCTGGTATTGGTGTTGCAGCATTCTTTTGTTTTATGTTTTCATGGGTAGAACTACTACTTAGTAGAACATTAACATCAGTAGATGCAAAATCGATAGCCGCAACTATGACAAAAACCGTTTCAGCTTCCGGAGTTGATTGGGGTGTTTTAGCAGCAGCAGGAGTGTTAACACTTGTTCCTGGTGCAATCGTTATATATTTTGTTAGAAATCATATTGCCAAGGGTTTATCTCTTGGTAGAGTTTAAGGAGGTCTAGTATGAATTTATCTTGGATGGCATGGACAAATGGAACTGCAATATTTTTCATTTGTATCTTCGTTGCCTTAATAATCATGACTATCTGGGCTATTAAATGGCCTCAAGCACCAAGATTAGGAATCTTGCGCATTGAGACCACGCCTGGTGACCGACTTTTTCTGAGCCTTCTGGGCTCGGCATTTATTTGTCTTGCTTGGTTGGCAATATTTGGTGCTCCGATTTTCGGAGGAATGATTGTTTGTTTTTTTTATGCTTTAGCGGTTTTCCGTTGGGTATAAAAATTTTAGTATAAAAGTCAATTTTAAAGTTGATTTTTACACTAATAGTGACATTAATATAAGGGAAATAAAATGAAAATTAAAAATGGAATTACTACCTCAGTTCTAGCAGGAATGCTAGCATTAAGTACATCTGCTTTTAGTGCAGCGGATATGAGTAAATGGATGGATGAATTTCAACCATCAGTATTAACTAAAGCTGAACAAAAAGCTGAAATGGGTTGGTTTGAAAAAGCTGCTATGCCTTATAAAGGAATGACAATTAAAGTTGTTTCAGAAGGTATTGGAACTCACGTTTATGAAAGTAAAACATTAACAAAAGCATTTTACGATTTAACAGGTATTAAAGTAATTCACGACATTATTGGAGAAGGTGATGTTGTTGAGAAATTACAAACACAAATGCAAACAGGTCAAAATATTTACGATGCGTATATCAATGACTCTGATTTAATTGGTACACACTGGAGATATAAACAAGCTAGAGATTTAACTGATTGGATGGCTGGAGAAGGTAAAGCTGTAACTAACCCAGGTCTTGATTTAAAAGATTTTATTGGAACATCTTTTACAACTGGTCCAGATGGAAAACTATATCAACTACCAGATCAACAATTTGCTAACCTTTATTGGTTTAGAGCTGACTGGTTTGCAGATAAGAAAAATATGGCTGATTTTAAAGCTAAATATGGTTATGAGTTAGGTGTTCCAGTTAACTGGTCTGCTTATGAAGATATTGCAGAATTCTTTACAGGTCGTATTATTGATGGTAAAAAAGTTTATGGACACATGGATTATGGTAAAAAAGACCCATCTCTAGGTTGGAGATTTACTGATGCTTGGATGTCAATGGCAGGTATGGGTGATGTTGGTGAACCAAATGGTCTTCCTGTAGATGAATGGGGAATTAGAGTAAATGATAAGTCTCAACCTGTTGGTTCTTGTGTAGCACGTGGTGGAGCAACAAACTCTCCAGCTGCAGTTTACGCGATTAACAAATATAATGAATGGTTAAAAAAATATGCACCACCAGCAGCGGCAGGTATGGTATTCTCTGAAGCAGGACCAGTTCCAGCTCAAGGTGAAATTGCACAACAAATGTTCTGGTATACTGCATTTACAGCAGATATGGTAAAAGAAAAAATTGCGGTAGTAAATGAAGATGGTACTCCAAAATGGAGAATGGCTCCATCACCACATGGTGCTTATTGGACTGAAGGAACAAAAATTGGTTATCAAGATGCTGGTTCTTGGACTTTAATGAAATCTACTCCTGTTAAAAATTCACAAGCTGCTTGGTTATATGCACAGTTTGTTACATCTAAAACAGTTGACTTAAAAAAATCACATGTTGGTTTAACATTTATTAGAGAATCATCTATTAATCATGAATCATTTACAAAAAGAGCACCTAAACTTGGTGGACTTATAGAATTCTATAGATCTCCAGCAAGAGTACAATGGTCTCCAACTGGAACAAATGTACCTGATTATCCAAAATTAGCACAGTTATGGTGGCAAAATATTGGAGATGCATCTTCTGGAGCAAAAACTGCACAAGAAGCATTAAATTCACTTTGTGAAGCACAAGAAAAAGTTCTTAAAAGAATTCAAAGAGCTGGTGTTCAAGGTGATATTGGACCAAAACTTAATAAAAAAAGTGATGCGTCATACTGGTTAAAAAAAGAAGGTTCTCCTAAAGCTAAATTAGTTAATGAGAAACCTCAAGCAAAGACTATTTCATATGATGAATTAATCAAGTCTTGGACAAAATAATATTTATAAAACAAGTAAAAGTTGAGAGAGTTTCTCAACTTTTGCTATACTAACAAAATCTAATAAACGAATATACTTAAGTAGGCAATAATGAAATACATTTTAGCAATAGATCAAGGTACAACTTCAAGTAGAGCAATACTATTTAACAAAGAAATGAAAATTGAAGCTACTTCACAAGAAGAGTTTCCTCAACATTTTCCAAATTCAGGATGGGTAGAACATGACCCAGAAGATATTTGGGCAACAGTAAGTAGAACTTGTGAGAATGTAATAAAAAAGATTTCTGCAAATGTTGAAGATATCGTATCTATTGGAATAACTAATCAAAGAGAAACAACAATCGTTTGGGATAAAAACACTGGAAAAGCAATCTATAATGCAATAGTATGGCAAGATAGAAGAACTGCTCAACTGTGTAGTGAACTAAAAGAATCTGGTAAAGAAGAAATGATAACTCAAAAAACTGGATTATTGTTAGACCCATATTTTTCAGGAACCAAATTAAAATGGATATTAGATAATGTAGATGGTGCAAGAGAAAAAGCAAAAAACAATGAATTATTATTTGGTACAGTGGATTCATATTTGATATGGAGACTTACAAATGGTGATAATCATGTTACTGACGCGACTAATGCAGCGAGAACTATGTTATATAATATTAAAGATGGTTGTTGGGATGAAGAAATTTGTTCATTTTTAGATATTCCAATGAATATTTTACCTATGGTAAAAAACTGTGCTGATGACTTTGGATATACAAGTGTAAATATTTTTAATAGACAAATTCCTATCAATGGAGTTGCAGGAGATCAGCAAAGTGCAACCATAGGTCAAGCTTGTTTTGAACCAGGAATGCTTAAATCAACCTACGGAACAGGTTGTTTTGCCTTACTTAACACCGGTTCAAATATGGTTTTATCAAAAAATAGGTTACTAACAACAATTGCATATCAACTTGATGGAAAACCTACTTATGCATTAGAAGGTTCAATTTTTGTTGCAGGAGCAGTTGTTCAATGGCTACGAGATGGTTTAAAAATTATAAAGAATGCTTCTGAAACACAAGAGCTTGCAAAAAGAGCTGACCCTACAGAAAGATTATATATTGTTCCAGCCTTCACTGGTCTTGGTGCTCCATATTGGGATGCAGAATGTAGAGGTGCAATTTATGGTATTACGAGAAATACTGGTAATGAAGAATTTGCAAAAGCAGCTTTAGAATGTGTTGCATATCAAACACGAGACTTAATTGATGCAATGTATGAAGATTGGTCTTCAAGTGTAGAAAACTTTGATACTGAAAAAAAATCTACTCTTAGAGTTGATGGAGGGATGTCTGCATCATGTTGGACAATACAATATATTGCAGATATTCTTGGAACTTCAGTAGATAGACCAGAGATACTTGAAACAACTGCATTAGGTGCAGCTTGGTTAGCAGGAATGCAAGCAGGATTCTATCCTTCAAAAGAAGAATTTGCAAAGAACTGGGTACTAGAAAAAAGGTTTAATTCTACAATGGATACCACTACAAGAAAAAAACTTTACGATGGATGGAAAGATGCTGTCGAGAGAACACTTACTAAAAAAACAAATCTTATTTAAACTAGACTTTTAGAGATAATTATCATTTATCTCTAAAATCCAATTCTAAATTACTCTATTTTTTATATATTTTAGCCATTTTTTATAGATATAATATTTGTTATAACATTATAATGATTAAGTTTAATGTAAGTTTATAGACATTATAATGTTATAACAAATATCCAAAAAGGAATAACATGAAAAATTTAAATCAAAATGATTTATTAAAATCAAACTTTTTAAAAACAATAAGTAAAGAAACAATGAAGAATCTAATTGCAGGGGAATGGAAAGATAGTGATGAAGTAAGTGAAAATATAAACCCTTCTGATACATCAGATATAATCTCAACATTTTATAGAGGATCATACAATCATATTTTTGACACAATAAATTTTGCAAAAGATGCTCAAAAAGATTGGGCAAAATCTTCAATTTATTTAAGACAAGAAATTCTTAATGACATAGCAGATAAATTACTTGCAAATAAAGACTACTACGGAGAAATTATTGCAAGAGAAGCTGGAAAACCTATAAAAGAAGCAACAGATGAAGTTGTTAAATCAGCAGAATTCTTTTCATATTTTGCAGCGGAAGCAATCAGACTTAAAGGTGCATTTATGGATTCACCTAGAGACTCAGTTGATATTGAAGTTATAAATGAACCAGTGGGAGTTATTGGGGTTATTACACCATGGAATTATCCTCTTGCAATTGCAGCATGGAAAATTGCACCAGCACTTGCTTACGGGAATAGTGTAATCTTAAAACCATCAAGTCAAACTCCTGCAATTGCATATATTTTAGCAAAAATTATTGATACAACTAAACTTCCAAAAGGTGTATTTTCATTAGTATTTGGAAAAGGTGGAGTAATTGGAAATGCATTAGCAGAATCTAAAAAAGTTCATGCAATTACATTTACAGGTTCAGTAGCTGTAGGTAAAGAATTAGCAAAAAGATCAATTACCTCAATGACAAAATTGCAACTAGAAATGGGTAGTAAAAACTCATTAATCATATTAGATGATGCAGATATAAATATTGCTGTTGAGGCTGCACTTAAAGGTGCTTATAATGCAAATGGTCAAAAATGTACATCTTGTTCAAAAATAATTGTAACTGAAGGTATTTATACAAAATTCCTTGAAATATTTAAAACAAAAATGAAATCACTTGTTGTTGGAAATGCAATGAATCCTTCAAGTCAAATAGGGCCTTGTATTGATAAAAAACAACTTGATGCAAATCTTGAATATATTAAGTTAGGACAAGAAGAAGGAGCTACATTAGTTTGTGGAGGAGAAGCAATAAAAGCAGAAACAGATGGATATTATTTCTCTCCTGCATTATTTGTAGATGGAAAATCTAGTATGAGAATAAACCAAGAAGAAATGTTTGCAGCGATTGCTTGTGTAATTAAAGTAAAAGATTATGATGAAGCTATTGAAGTATTAAATGACACAGAATTTGGATTATCAGGTGGAATTATTACTAATAATTTAAAAAAAGCAATGCAATTTAAACATGATGCAGAAATTGGAAATGTAATGATTAATCTTCCAACTGCAGGAATGGATAATCACGTTCCATTTGGAGGAAGAAAAGGTTCTTCTTATGGTTCAAGAGAAAAATCATACGCGGCAAGTGATTTTTATACTACAACAAAAACAGCATATATTAAATACTAGATATTAAATCTAGTATTTAAAAGGAGATACCATCGAAAAGAAAACAAAAATATTAGCAACACTTGGACCAAATAGTGATAGTCTAAAAGTAATTGAAGGATTAATAAAAGCTGGAACAAATATGTTTAGGTTAAATTTTTCTCACGGGAATCACGAATATCATTTAAAAACATTAAATACTATTAGAATTGCCATGAAAAATTTAAATACAACAGTAGGAATTCTTCAAGATATTTCAGGTCCTAAAGTTAGAGTTGGTGAATTAAAAGAAAATTTTGAACTTAAAAAAGGTGATATGATTACATTTTTATCCGAAGAGATTCTTGGATATAAAAAATCAGATAATGAATATGTTGTTTCAATAAATTATCCAAATATTTTAAAAAAAATTAAATTAGATGAATACATATATTTATATGATGGAATAATCAGAGCAAAAGTTGTATCAATAAATGGAAATATAAAAGCCGAAATAGAAAGTAATGGAACATTATCTTCAAGAAAAGGTGTAAATTTTCCAAATACACAAATTGATATAAATGTAATAACGGAGAAAGATGAGATAGATATAGCTTGGGGTATTGAAAATCAAGTAGATTATTTTGCAATTTCATTTGTACAAAATGCAAAAGATATGAAGAAAGCAAAAAAACTCTTACGCGGTTATGATGGAAAATTAATTGCAAAAATAGAAAAATTTGATGCAGTAGAAAATATTGATGAGATTATAAAACATAGTGATGGAATAATGGTCGCACGTGGTGATTTAGGGATTGAAGTACCCTACTTTGATGTTCCAACAATTCAAAAAATGTTAATTAAGAAATCAAATGAAGCAGGTATTCCTGTTATTACTGCAACACAAATGTTATTATCAATGACAAGTAATGAAAGAGCAACAAGAGCAGAGATTTCTGATGTTGCAAATGCTGTTTTAGATGGTACGGATGTTGTAATGCTTAGTGAAGAAACTGCAGTAGGTGACAATCCTGTAAATGTGGTTGAAACAATGAGTAATATTATCAAAAGAACAGAAGAAATATATAAATATGATAAACAAGAAGAGTTTGATTATATTGATGAATTTGACGTTATTCAAGCTACAGTAACAAAACTTGCAGATGACTTAGATGCAAAAGGTATTCTATCATTAACAAGTTCTGGTAAATCAGCTATAAAAATGTCAAGATATAGACCAAAAACACCAATTTATGCATTTACACATAATCAAAAAGTTTTAAATTCTTTAAATCCTATTTGGGGTGTTGAACCAATTGCAACAATCAAAGAATCTAAATCAACTAGAATGATAAAAAGAATGTTAAAAATTTTAAAAGAAAAAAATTTATTAGATAAGAATGGTCCATATATTGTAACTATTGGTTATCCAGCAGGAGTACCAGGAAGTACAAATACAATAAAAGTACTAACTGAACCTGAAATAAAATATTATCTAAATTATTCTACTACTCTAAAGTTCACCTACTAACAGTAAATATTAAAATGCCTTGGGTATAATTAAAATATTATATCCCAAGGACAAAATGAAATATGTATAAAGAAATAGACCTAATTATAAAGCCAAGATGTATAGATGAATATAAAGATGGCTACCCTTTAATATCAAAAGAATCCATAACTTCTTGGGATAAAGTATCTAAAGAAGGGACAATAATAAACCTTTTAGACAATAAAAAAAAATTTATTGCCAAAGGATATTATGGAAAACAAAACAAAGGTTTTGGTTGGGTTCTAAGTACAAAAAAAGAAGAAAAAATTGATGTCAATTATTTTAAAGTTAGAATAAATGATGCTATTGAATATAGAAAAAACTTTTTTGAAGATACTTCTACTACTGCTTTTAGAGTTTTAAATGGAGAAGGTGATAGAGTTGGTGGACTTACAATAGATTATTTTGATGGATTTTATTTACTTACTTGGTACAGTTTAGGAATTTATCAATTTAAAGAAGAGGTACTTGAAGCACTAAAATCTTTAACAGAATATAAAGGTATCTATCAAAAAAGAAGATTTGATACAAAAGGTCAATATCTTGAAGGAGATAATGATTTTGTCTGCGGTGAAGAATCACCAAAACCACTAATAGTAAAAGAAAATAATGAAAACTTTGCAATATACTTAGATGATGGACCAATGGTTGGAGTATTTTTAGACCAAAGAGAAGTTAGAAAAACTATAAGAGATAAATACTCTGCGAATAAAACAGTTTTAAATACATTTTCATATACTGGTGCATTTTCTGTATTTGCGGCTTGTGGAGGTGCTCTAAAGACTACTAGTGTCGATTTAGCAAATAGAAGTCGAGCAAAAACAAAAGAACAATTTGAAATAAATAATATCAATGTCGAAGAACAAGAAATCATAGTACAAGATGTCTTTGATTATTTTAATTTTGCAGTAAAAAAAGGGTTCAAATTTGATATGGTTGTAGTTGACCCACCTAGTTTTGCACGTTCTAAAAAACGAACGTTTAGTGTAGCAAAAGATTACGTAAAACTTTTAAAAGAGATAATCCAAATCACAAATAAAGATGGAATAATTGTTGCTTCAACAAATTGTGCAAATTTTGGGATGGTTACATTTAGAGACTTCATTTCAAAAGCATTTAAAGAATCTCATAAAAAATATAAAATAGAAGAATCTTTTTCACTTCCAAAAGACTTTAAAGTTATTGATGAATATAGAGAAAGTTCTTATTTAAAAGTTGTATTTATAAGAAAACTATCATAAGTAATATTTAAAAGACAAAAAAAAAGAGAAGATAAAATCTTCTCTTTTTAATATTAATTAAAATTGCTAATTAGATTGGTAAGACTCTAATATTTTCATCAACTTTTTGTTTAAGTACTGATTCAATAGCATATAGTGTTCCAGTATCTCCAGAAGCACAACCATTACAAGCACCTAAGTATCTAATGTATAAATCATAGTGAGGAATATTTTCTTTAATATCAATAATTTCCATATTTCCACCATCCATTAGTAACATTGGTCTAATATCAGTATCTAAGATTTCATCAATAATTTTAATTCTTTGAACTATAGTCATCTTATCAAATGTAGCTTCACCTGATGCGCTTGCATCAGCTGCATTTTTAAGTCTATCTTCTTCCATTTCGGCTCTAACATCAGCTAAAATATCAACTAAGTAGATATCTTTTTCTTCATGACCACCTGGTTTGATACATGACTTACAAAATGCTCCAGCTTTTGTATAATCAGTTATTTCTTCAACAGTTTTTAAATCATTGATTTTAATAACTTCTTGAATAGTTCCTAATGTTACTCTTGCACATTCACAAACGATAACTTCAGTCTCGAAAGACTCCATATCTACACCTTTATATTCTCCAGCAGCTTTTTTGATAACATCATAAGCCATTACAGAACAGTGCATTTTTTGAGGTGGAACAGCAGGAATATCTGGATGATCTCTAAGTGCATGTTCAACATCAATATTTGTAATTTTTACAGCTTGATCAACTGTTTTCCCAATACATAATTCTGCCATTACATCTGAAGATGCAATTGCTGTACCACAACCAAAAGATTTGAATTTAGAATCTTTAATTTCATCAGTTTTTTCATCAACAACCCAGTAAAGTCTTACTGCGTCACCACATGATTCAGCTCCAAAATCTGCAACAATTAGTTTACCACCAATAGTTACTGCCATTTCTTCTGTAATTTCACCTTGATGAGTAGGATCATCCATTCTTCTAATTACTTGGTTTGAATACTCATCCCAGATTGAACCACTAATTAAATCATTTTTAGCCATATTAATTTTCCTTCTTCTATTCTTTTTTTCTTATAATTGTGATACGTGATTTTTTGGTGTATATGCATATGAACTAGAGATTTCTCTTAGTCTAAATACTGCATTTTTAATCACCTCAATTGCGTAATCTACTTGTTCTTCTGTAGTAAATCTACTTAAAGAAAATCTAACACCTGTATGTGCTAACTCACTGTCACTTCCAAATGCATTCATAACTGGATTTGCTTCTAAGTCTTCACTTGCACAAGCACTTCCTGTTGATGCACCAATTGTTTTTTGATTCATATCCCAAAGCATTGATTCACCTTCAACACCTCTAATTGAAATTAATGTTGTATTTGGTGTTCTATTATCTTTTCCACCAATTACAATTGTTTCAGGGATTTCTAAAATAGCATTTTCTAATTTATCTCTTAATCTTCTTACTTCTGTATTCTCAAAACCTAAATGTTCAACAGCAAGTTTCATAGCAAGACCCATACCAACCATTGACGCAACATCAACAGTACCAGCTCTATGTCCACCCATTTGTTCACCACCATGTAATAATGGAGTTAATTCAAAACCTTTTTCAATATATAAAGCACCAACACCTTTTGGTCCATGGAACTTATGTGCTGAAAATGATAAATAGTTTACATTACACTCTTGAACATCAACAGGAACTTTTCCAATTGCCTGAACACCATCAGTATGAAAAGCAACACCAGCTTCTTTACAAATAGCTCCAATTTCTTTTATTGGAAAAAGTTTTCCAGTTTCATTATTTGCCCACATGATAGATACTAAAGCTGTATCTTCTTTAATATAATCTTTAACAGAAGAAGCTTCTAATACACCATCTTCATTTACAGGAAGATAAGTTACACTTACTCCTTGAGTTTCTAAAAATTTACATGTTGCAGTAATTGCTGGATGTTCAACTTCAGAAGTAATAATATGATTTTTATTACCATTTAAAATTTTGTCAATCCAAATACCTTTTAAAACAGTATTGTTACTCTCTGTTGCATTTGCAGTAACGATAATATCATCTGCGTCTGCTGCATTAATACCATCATATAAATAGTTTAAAGCTTCAATCATCTTAGGATGAGTTCCTGCTCCAAATTTATGTAAAGAGTTTGGATTTCCATAAATATGACAGAAGAATGGTTCCATAGCTTTATAAACTTCTGGATCAACCATTGTTGTGGCATTATTGTCTAAATATACTTCCATTATTATTCCTATATTCTTTCTAGTGTTTTTAAGGCAAACATTATTGCATAAAAAAACACTTGTTTTGATTAATTTATGGAATTATATTTTAAATAGGATAAAAATTGTCTTAATTAAAATATCTACTATTAAATATTTACAAAAGGTAACACGTACAAGGGCTTTAAACTTGATTATCAGTCAAGAAATAAAGTCTTAAACTAGGCTAAATAATCGCATTTCAAAATAAATTATTCTTTTTTCTATATTTTTGAATTATTTACTAAATTTTTAATATTTTAATTTTTTTAGCGATTTTTTCTTTCTCTATTTCATTGCTTTCAAGATTATAGTAATGATTTAACCAAAAAAGAACTATTTTTTTATATCCTAAAAAAGAAGCTTTTTCTATTAAAAATTTTACCTGAGACTTGTCCAGCTCATTTTTCATTAGACTAGATGCAATAAATTGTGAAGTTGGTTGTTCCATTGATTTTATAGATTTGAATGCTAAATCATACTTTTTTAAAGACTTATATTCTGCAAAAAGTTGATACTGTTTAGGAAGGTACGATATTTGTTCTTTCTCTTCTTTTTTCACTAACATCAGAAAATAAGCTTTTAATTCCTTAGATGAAACTAACTCTTCTACCTCTATATAATTTTTACACTTATCATTTTGTTCAACACTTATATTTAGGGCACAAGCACCTAAATACACACGTGCTAATTGCTCGAGATCCGCACTCTGCTTTGCATATTTTATTGCTCTTTCTAAATCACTTTTTGCTAATAATTCATCGTCAATTAAAAAATATCTTGTATATGAATTAAATGAATTAGAACTATTATATTCCCACTGGTTTTGGGCAGACTTAAAAGAACATCCTTGAAAAGATATAAATAAAAGAAGAATCATAATTGTTAATTTCATGGTAAAACTACTTTCTCATTTTTTTTATTTTGGAAAAGGTTATCAACTTTTTCAATAATTTGAGTGGTTTTTGATAATCCAGTTTTTATCTGTTCTTTTATATTAACAATATCTTTATCAGATGAACCAACAGAATTTACTACACCATCTAAGCTTTTTAATTTAGACTCAATATCTTTGGCTATTACATTTAACTCTTTGATTAATTGAGAAACTAAAGGAAGAATGTCTTTATTCAGGTCTTCGTTTAAATCAGAACTTAACTTACTAAAATTATTTATTAAGTGAGGTAATTTATTCATTGTTTTTATAAATGAATCAGTGGCTTTTTTATCCCCAGTTAAACTAGTAAGTAAAGATTTATCTTTTGCCAAAGAAGTAGTAAATTCTTCTATATTTTTAATAATTTTCATTAGTTCTGAATTGTCTTTTGATAAATAAGTAGTAATTTTATCAACAGAGTTAACTATATTTCCAATCTTCTTAACTATAGGCTCAAGGCTTAGTACTAAATCATTAATATCATTACTTACTATAACATTAAGAGTTGCACCCGTTTTTAAAATTGGATTTCCAATTGCAGAATAAAGAATAATATGAGGGGAACCAAGAAGTGGTTTACGTATCATCAATAAACTTTCCTCACAAATCCATTTTCTATTTTCTTTATCCACAGAAAAAATAAACTTAACATTTCCATTATCTAAAAGTTCGATAGTATCAACCCTACCTATTGCAAATCCAGATACTTTTACTGGCATTCCAACAGTAAACGAATCAGCACTAAAGGTAGTAAAAGAGTAGTTATATCTTTTATCAAAAGTACCTTTTTTTACTAAGATATAATATACAACACCTGATAAATTTATTAATAAAAAAAGTACAAAAAAACCTACCTTAAATTTTATATTATTATAAGTCATAATTTTTCCTAAAAGTTCTAATAAAGTATTAATATAGACAATAACTCTGTCAAGATTAGCATACTTAGTATTATAATTAAGTTTTTAATTACAGATTGAGTTACATCATAATTATTCTTTCTTACATGTCCAGAGTAAACGGGAACAAGAACAGCAATAAAACCAAAAATAGAGCTTTTTATTAATAAAACTAAAATATTTTCAAAACTAATTGAATTAATAATCAAATTTTTATATGTAAAAAAATCGATATTCAAATATAAAGAAGAGACAATATATCCACTTATCACCATAATCGTGGAAAAGAGTAAGGCCATTAAAGGGACAATGACTAATCCATTTATTAATTTTGGTATATAAATTTTACTACTAAATTCATCTTTATTCTGTTTTATGCTTTGTATTTTCTCTTGTAAAGATAGACTATAAACTAACATAAAAAAAAGAGTTGTAAAAAAAGGTGGAAATTCATTTATCACAAGTAAGACTAATAAATCTCCTATCTGATCAATTAAATTAAAATTGATTGCAAAACTAATTGCAATTACAATAAGAATAGAACCTAAGAATAATGCTGAAAAAATAAAAGAAAATAAATTTTTTATACTGCTTAAATAAATTTGTTTAACTAAAAAAATTCTTGATGATTTACAATAATTACTTAGTATGAACATCTGTCTCTTATACACATCTCCGAGCCCACGAGACCAGAGAGGATCTCGTA
>CAJXPH010000018.1 GCA_913057765.1 uncultured Campylobacteraceae bacterium | reverse complement strand
TCTACACTATCCTCTTCGTCGGCAGCGTCAGATGTGTATAAGAGACAGTTTTAAAATCTACTAAATTTTCATTTTGTTTAGAGGTTAATTTTAATGAAGAAATTGTATGTAGTGTTAATTTATCATTTTGATAAATGAGATTTGTAAATTCTCTTTTCAGAGATTTAAATTCTCTTGCATTTTGAATAAAAGTAGGGACATTATAAAATGAACAATTTGATCTTTCTTTTTTTGAAAAGTCATTATTATCTAAATCTTCTTTATCATCCCAATTAACATTTGAATCTGTTTCATCTAAATAAATTTTTTGAGTAATTGATTTTTTCATATCAATTTTTTTTGATGCATTAAAAAAATTTAGTTCACAAGATGCTAATAAATATGCTTGCATTTGATAATTGTCTCGTTGAGATATATAGTTGAAACTTTCTTCTAAATCATTTGGTAGAATAGGTTTAGAAAAAGAATCTGATATAGGCTGTGGCTGTCTTATTTTAGTAGTTATTGCAACTTTTTCTTTATTTAATACTTTTGCAATTTTATCAGCCATTAGTTTTTTTATATCATCTTTAGAAATAGGGCCTTTTAAATATGACAAAACCCATCTTGTTTTAAATACTTTAATTGTATCTTCGTGAATATTTTTCATAATGAAGTTTCTTTTATCTAAGTTAGAAAGTAAGTTCATTAATTCTTTTCTATCAAATTTAATATTACCACTAGTTGCAAGTCCATCAATTACTTTTTCTTTATCTTGTTTAGTTTGAAGACGTCCAATAAACCATGTTCCTATATTTGCTAAACCTTTGTAATCAAGATCTACGGGGTTTTGAGTTGAAAGTATGACTCCTACACCAAAAGAACGAGCTTGTTTTAGTAGTGTCAACATCGGTTGCTTAGATGGAGGATTTTTAGATGGTGGAAAATATCCAAATATTTCATCCATGTAAAGTAGGGCTTTAAGAGAAGAAGTACCTTCTTGTCTTCTCATCCATGCAACCATTTGATTTAATAGAAGTGATACAAAGAACATTCTTTGAGAATCATTTAAATGTGAAATAGAAAATATAGAAACTCTTGCTTTCCCATTTTCATCATATAATAGATTTGAAATATCTAAAGGTTCACCTTCTATCCAAGATTTAAAAGATGGATTTGCAATGATTGTATTTAGTTTTAATGCAAGTTTTAATCTATCATCTTGTGCAAAAAAAGTTTCTATATCAAAAACTCCTATTTTTTTAAAAGGAGGAGTAACAATACAAGAAATCAATTCTTCAATATTTAAATCTTTTCCTTGTGTATAATAATTCATAAAAATTGATGTAATTAAGATGTGTTCTTTTGATGATGAGTTATCTTTAATCTCAACTAAAGAGAGTAATGATGAAACCGTTGAGCTTACAAGTTGATTTAGAATATCACTGTCTTCTAAGACTTCCTTTGACGGAGCCTTAAAAGTTTGTAATATAGAAATAGGAACGCCTGAAGTACTTCCTGGAGTATAGATTGTAAAATCAGCACTATTTTTTAATTTTGCTATTCTTTCTTTTTTTTGAAAATCACCAGTGATACCATTTTCCCAAATTGAGGCAGTTTTTTGCGCAAGTTCACTTTTTGTCATATTATTATTTATTGCATCTTGTTCTTCAACCCATGGTTCAAAGTCACTTCCTCTTAGTTCTGGAAATGTCAATAATAAGTTACCCATATCACCTTTTGGGTCAATAATAATTGAAGGTATATTATCAATAGCAGCTTCTTCTAGAAGTGAAATACCAAGTCCTGTTTTACCACTTCCTGTCATCCCAATTATTGCAGCATGTGTTGTTAGATGCTTGTTCTTATATATAACTGGAATAGATTCTTCTTCATTGATTTTTTCTTTTCCAATAAAGAAAAGTTTTAACTTTTCATAATCAAATGTGCTACTCATAATAGACCTTTTGTTTTATTAAATTTGATGGGTATTATAGCAAAAAAAAAGTGAATGCCTAAATCTAGACATCCACCTTTTTTACAATAAAAAATAAATTTTACTATTCAGAAATTTCTGCGTCAGCACTGTCTGCTTGTAATTCAGCAATAGCAGCACTTCTTTCTGTTTCATCTGCAAATAATGCACTTGTTCCAACAATTTGACCGTTTGATGATTTAATGTTGAAGAAAGGCTTACCATTTGATGATTCTTTTAGTTCATATCTATTATCTTCTTGACAGTTTTTCTTAACAGATTCAATTCCATTTTTAGCACTAGCTTTTTGAGCATAGTTCTCACTTTTTACAATTGTTTTACCTTCAGCATTTACAAAAATAAATGTGAATGGTTCTTTAGCATCACTTTTTCTTAGGTTAATCGTCATATTTCTTTCCTTGTTATAAATTTATATCTATTCTATAGCAAAATAATTTAAATAATTCTTATTTAGAAGAACTTTTTTGCCATTCCCATTAAATCATCTACCACTGAACCATCATTATCTTGGTCAATAAAGTCAGTTAGCATACTTGTAATACTATTTGTATCGGAAGTATCAGTAGAGCTTAAATTTGTTTGTTTGTTTAATGCTCCCATGATTAAAGGCGCTATCATAGGAAGAAGTGAAGATATTGAAGATACGTCTATCCCACTTTTTGCACTTAATGCATTTGTTACATCACTTTCATTTTCATTTAATGAAGAAAAAAGTTGTCCTAACATATTTGAATTATCCATATTATCAATTATTTCAGGATTTTGACTTAATGATTCTAAGTTTGTATTAGAAATCATATTTATTAAATCAGAAGAATCATGTTCACTTGCTAAATTTTGTTTTGCACCATTTAATAATTGAGGAGCTAATTGTGAAACTAAAGATTGCACAGAATCTGTATCAATTCCAGTTTTATTAGAGATTGCACCTAATATATTTTTATCTAAACCATTTTCTAAAATTGTATTTAGTATATTCATTTATTCCCCTTAGTTATTTATAATAATAAAAAAGTGTATCTGTTTTTTGATTAATTAATAATTTAGTGTCTTATGAAGTTTGTTTTTTTGAATAGTTGTAGAGTTTTTATTAAGTTGAGTAGTAAGGAAGCTTAGGCTTCTTTACTACCTTTTTCTTTTCTTTTTGCTTTCATTTTATTAAGAGCTAAACTTCTCATATCGGCTGTAGTATCTGATTCATCCATGATCTCAAGACCTAATAGTGTTTCAATACAATCTTCTAATGTAACTAAACCTTCTGTTTGGTCATAGTTATCAAGAACTATAAACATATGTTCTTTTTTCTGAATGAATTTATTTAAAGCTTTTGCAACTGGAATATTTTCATTTAGTGTAAAAACTGGAGTCATAATAGATTCCATAGAGGCATTTTTATCTTTAATTGCTTGCTTAAAAAGTTTTTTAGTAAGTACAATCCCTACAATATTATCAATTGTACCCTCATAGATTGGAACTCTTGAAAACTTATAAGTTCTTTTATCTTCAAGAATATCTTTTATTGCTGTCCCTTTTTCTATAGCATACATTACAGATCTAGGGGTTAATATATCTCTAGTTTTTATTTCATTAAGTGTTAATGTATTTTCTATAATATCAGATTCTAAATCCCCAATAATACCTTCTTCTTCACTTAATAAAGTAGAATGGATCAGTTCTTCTCTTGAAAGAGAATCTCCACTATCTTTACCTTTAATCTTTTTAGTTACAAACTGTGTTACTAAGATTATAGGGTATGTTATAAATACAAAGAAACGTATTATTCTTGCAGCTACAGGTGCTAATTCTTTCCAGTAAACAGCACCGATTGTTTTTGGTATTATTTCAGCAAAAAACAAAATTGCAAATGTTAAAACAACAGATACAACCATTACCAATGATTTATCACCATCAAATACATTTTGGGCTTGAACACCAATGGCTGTTGCCCCCAATGTATTTGCTATTGTATTTAAAATTAAGATTGATGATATAGAACTATCAATATCAGTTTTTAGCTTCTTTAAAAGCTTTCCTGCTATCGGATTTTTATTTTCTAAAACAGATATATATGTAAAATTTGTTGATAGAATAATAGACTCTAATACTGAACATAAAAATGAAACACTAATTACAGCTATAAATAGAATTATCAGAAGGTCCATTTAAAACCTCTTGTTTTTTGTAAACCACGCCTCTGGGAAGTGTCTTCCAAGAATTACTCCTTATTTTGAAAAAAATTAATGGCATATAATAGCAAAATATATCTTTAGATTAATTTTTTTTGACAAAAATCTACTTTTTCTTGTATAATATTATTAATAAAGCAATAAGGAGGTCGTTATGGAATATGGATTAATACCAAAAATCAGTCAGTATGCTGATAATAATCAAATTCAAATTCAACAAATTCAACCTTTAACAGAAATTGCAAAATTAAAAACTGGTGACGAATCAAGACAAGTTACAAAAGATAATTTTTTAAAAGGAGTAGAAAAAACTTCTTCTGAAAAAACTTCTGAAACTCAAGAGATAAAAAAAGTAACACCTCAAGATGTTTCTCAATATCAAGAAGTTGTATTAACAAATATGAATTTTGGATTTAATGATTCTTCAAAAGATTTTTTTGTAAGAGCAATAAGAGGGGAAGCTCAAAATCAGTTTCCTACTGATGAAATGATGAAGTTAAAAGCATTCTTTATAGCACAAGCAAAAGCTGAGCTTGCAGTAGAACTTAATTAGTTACTGATAATACTACTTGATTTCTACCATTCTCTTTCGCTTTGTATAAAGCTCTGTCTGCATTTGAAAGTATGTCTTTCAATACTAAGTTATTATTAGCTTCACTAATTCCAAATGATGCGGTAATTTTTTTAACTTTAAAATCATGATTTTCAATTAAATCTTTGATTCTATATGATAACTTTTCAGCTTCAGATATTGAAGTATTTTTACATATAATTAGGAATTCTTCTCCACCCCATCTTCCGATAATATCATTTTGATTTACATTGTATTTAAGAAGATGAGCAATATCTTTTAAAACTTCATCCCCTATGAGATGTCCAAAATCATCATTTATAAGCTTAAAATGGTCAATATCCATTAAAATTAATGAGAATTTTTTATTTTTTATTTTATTTAATATTTTATCTATTTTTCTTCTGTTTTTTAGCCCTGTTAAGGCATCGGTATTTGATATAAATTCAAGTTGTTCATTATGTATATTAGCACTTCTTTGTCTAAAGAAATAAAAAATAAATAAGGCAATAATTATTATTATGATATTTATCATCATATGTTTATCTATAATTCTTTTATCAAATTTTACAGTTAACCATTCTCTGATAATTTTGTTTTTATCATCTGGTGTTAATAAAGATATATGTCGATTGATAATTTGTATTAATTCAGGATAATCATTTCTAACCATAAAAGAAATTTCAATATTATTTTTACTTGTTCCTGAAATTTTTAAATTGGAATATCCATTTTTAGAAATCAAATGTGCAACTACAGGTAGGATATCTATTACGGCATCTACTTCTCCAGCACTAAGCAGCTTTAATGCATCATGTGTATTTTTTACTGTAATAAAATCAATAGTTGGATACTCATTTTTCAAAATAATATGAGAGCTATAATTTTCTCCTACTGCAACTTTTTGACCTTGTAAAAAAGAGGCATCAGGAATAAATCGTTTATCAAATAGAGTGGCAAAGGCAATTGGAAAAGAAATATATGGAGTTGAAAATTTTGCGTACGCTAGCTTATTTTTATCAAAAGAGGTACCTAATGTAATATCAGCATCTTTATTTTTTATTTTTGTAAGTACATCATTCCAATCTTTTGAAGTAGTTATAGTTGAATTAATTTCAGCTCTAGATTTAATTAGATTCCAAAAATCGATTGCAATTCCGGAGAGTTCTTCACTATCGTTATACATGTTAATTGGAGCCCATGTATTTGATGTGATTACATTAATTTTTGTATTTTTTAAAAATATAGCTTCTTCAGGAGTGAGTTTTATATAATCATCCTGGATTAGGTCTTTATCAGCATACACATTAGAGAACAGAATTAGGATTATAAAAAGAATTCTTTTATTCAATATAAATTACCTTGAATTAGTTTTTTAATTGTATCAGATAATAACTTTATAATAATAATTATAACTTAATATTATTATTAATTATTATTAATAAGTCTCTTGCTTCATAGAATTTTTCTTTTTCTTCAAGTTGGATTATATCAAGGAGATGTTTATATTTTTCAAAAACTGGCCAGACTTTTTTATATCCTTCAGGCTTGTTTTTTGTATAATATAAAGCTAAAGCAGTTGCCCCATTGATTAAACCTTGAAGTGCTTTTGCTTTATCTCTTTCTCCATTTTTTTTATATTGTTTCCAGTCATGTTCTAAAAGTTCATGTGCTTCTACAAAAAGTTTATTTTCTAAAGCGTAAATAAACCTTCTTATAGCTGTCGATTGTGTAAAAATTGTTTTATCATACATTATTTCAATTCTTTTTCTAGATAGTATCCAGTATAAGAACCTGTCTTTTTATGTTCACGTGCTAGCGTTTCAGGTGTTCCTTCTGCAACTATCATTCCACCTTTACTTCCACCTTCTGGTCCCATGTCAATTACCCAGTCAGAGTTTTTAACAATATCAAGATTATGTTCAATTACAAGAACTGAGTTTCCTACATCAACTAAGTGGTGTAGCACTTTTGTTAATCTATCAACATCAGCAAAGTGAAGACCTGTTGTTGGTTCATCTAAAATATAAAGTGTATTACCTGTATCTTTTTTACTAAGTTCTTTTGATAGTTTTATTCTCTGTGCTTCCCCACCTGAAAGAGTAACTGCATTTTGTCCTAACGTAATATATCCAAGTCCTACGTCACTAAGTGTTTGAAGTTTAGCATATAGTTTTGGTACTTTTTTGAGAAATTCTAGGGCTTCATCAACACTCATATTTAATACATCAGAAATACTTTTGCCTTTATATAAAATTTCTAATGTTTGGGCATTATATCTTTTACCTTGACAATCATCACATTTAACCATAATATCTGGTAAAAAGTGCATTTCAATTTTTATTTCACCTTCACCTTGACATTTTTCACATCTTCCACCTTTAACGTTAAATGAGAAACGACCTATTTTATATCCTCTAAGACTTGCTTCTTTTGTTTTAGAGAATAATAGTCTAAGTTCATCCATTAATCCTGTATATGTTGCCGGATTTGAACGAGGAGTTCTTCCAATAGGTGATTGGTCTAGATATATAACTTTATCAAGTTTTTCCAATCCTTCAATTTCTACACCATCTACTTTTTTAACTTTTCTTGCATGATTAAGTAATTCTTTTGCTACAGGAAGTAGGGTTTGTAAAATAAGTGAAGATTTACCACTTCCTGAAACACCTGTTATTGCACAAAGATTTTTAAGTGGAATTTGTACATCAAGATTTTCTATATTGTTAATAGTTACATTTTTGATTTCAATAAAGTCTTTTTGAGGACGATTATGTACATATTCAATTTTTTTATCACCATTTAAATACTTAGCTGTTAGTGTTTTAGCTTTATGCATTTTAGCAAGTGTTCCAGCAAATACAATTTCTCCACCATACTTTCCTGCTTTTGGACCGATATCAACAATAAAATCTGCTGACTCAATTGTCTCTTTATCATGTTCCACAACAATTACTGAGTTTCCTTTTTCTTGTAAAGCTCTTAATGTTTTAATTAATTTACTTGTATCTCTTTCATGTAAACCAATTGATGGCTCATCAAGTACATACATAACTCCAGTAAGCCCTGATCCAATTTGTGAAGCTACTCGAATTCTTTGTGCTTCTCCACCTGAAATACTTCTTGCATCACGTCCAAGTGTTATATATCCGAGGCCTACATCATTTAAAAAGAATATTCTTTCTCTTATCTCTTTCAAAATAGGAACAGAAATTAATCTATTTTGTTCACTTAAGTATTCGAAGTTCTTTGCATCTTGGAAAAAAGCATGTGCTTCTTCAATAGGTTTATTAATAATTTGTGAAATAGTTTTTTGTGCAACAAATACACTTTGAGAAGAAGGCTTAAGTCTATTTCCTCCACAATCTGAACATACTTTTTCAGTCATATATTCAGCCATCTCTTTTTCATCTTTTATCATATCATAGGCGATTTTTACAATACCTTCCCATTTACGTGTTAATTTATGTCTTTTCCACGTAAATTTTGCTTCTTCGACCCCACCATGTAAAATTCCTTTTTGTTGATGGTCTGGTAATTCTTTGAAAGGAACTTTAATATCAATATCAGCTCCTTCACAATAAGCCATAAGCATTTTAAAGTAATATCCTTTGTTAAATCCATATATAACTTTAATAGCACCTTCTTCTAAAGGTAACTCTTCATTTACTACTTTTTTCATATCAAGTGCATATCTAATTCCAAGTCCATCACAAGAAGAACAAGCACCTTTGGGTGAGTTAAAAGAAAATGATAATGGTTCTAATGGTTCAAAAGAAATTTTACAATCGAAACAAGCCATATGTTCAGAATAGTGAATATGTTTTTCAGTACCAACATCTTCATAATTTAAGATCTCAACTTCTAGTTCTCCGAAACTTTCTTTTAAACCTTTTTCCACATCTTGTGCAATTCTATCTTTGTTTTCTTCTTTTACAACAACTCTATCAATAACCACTTTGATTGTATGCATTTGTGTTTTAGCTAATTCAATATCTTCATCAAGTCTTACCATAACACCGTCAATCATTGCTCTTACATAACCTTTAGCTCTTAGGCTTTCTAGTAAATCAGCAAATGTTCCTTTTTTTCTATTAATTAAAGGTGCTAAGATTACAATCTTTGCATTTTCTGGAAGTTTTAAAACTTGATCAATTACATCAGAAGCAGACATTTGTGAAATTGGTTCTCCACATTTATGACAGTGTTGCTTTCCAATTCTTGCATATAAAAGTCTAAAATAATCATATACTTCTGTAATTGTTCCAACAGTTGAACGTGGATTTTTAGAAGTTGTTTTTTGGTCAATTGCAATTGCTGGAGTTAACCCTTCAATTCTTTCAACATCTGGTTTCCCAACTTTATCTAAAAACTGTCTTGCGTAAGAAGATAATGACTCTATATATCGTCTTTGACCTTC
Organism: uncultured Campylobacteraceae bacterium; assembly: GCA_913057765.1. Classification (GTDB taxonomy): domain Bacteria; phylum Campylobacterota; class Campylobacteria; order Campylobacterales; family Arcobacteraceae; genus Halarcobacter. The sequence goes on along the minus strand of CAJXPH010000018.1, from coordinate 11,462 downwards.
TGCATAAAGTGTATCAAAAGCAAGGGTTGACTTACCCGAGCCAGATAGTCCTGTGAATACTACAAGTTTGTTTTTTGGTATCTCTAGATTAATATTTTTTAAATTGTTTTCTTTAGCATTGAATATCTTTATTTTATCTTGCATTGTAATATAGCCTTTAAATTTTGAAGCTCATATTATAGGATAGATTCTTATAATAATTGATAAAGGCTTATATAAAAGTTTAATCAATTTTCTAAACTAAATTTCAATTAAATTTTATTTTAAAATAATAAAGAATAATATTCTCCAAGGATAAAAATTATCAATAAGGAAAAATTATGAAAAAGAGAATGACAACTAGTGCAGGAAATGCAATTGCAGATAATCAAAATTCTATAACAGCTGGAGAATATGGTCCAGTTTTGATGCAAGATTACCAGTTAATTGAAAAGCTTGCTCATCAAAATAGAGAAAGAATACCTGAACGTGTAGTTCATGCAAAAGGTAGTGGAGCTTTTGGCGAACTTGAAATTACAAATGATATTTCAGAATATACAAAATCAAAAGTATTTAAAAAAGGTGAAAAAACTAGAATGCTTTTAAGGTTTTCAACTGTTGCAGGTGAAGCTGGTGCTGCAGATGCGGAACGAGATGTTAGAGGTTTTGCATTAAAGTTTTATACTAAAGAAGGGAATTGGGACTTAGTAGGTAATAATACACCTGTGTTTTTTATAAGAGATCCTCAGAAATTCCCAGATTTTATACATACTCAAAAAAGGCATCCTCAAAGTAATCTAAGATCAAATACAGCAGCTTGGGATTTTTGGTCATTAAGCCCAGAGTCTTTACACCAAGTTACTATTTTAATGTCAGATAGAGGAATCCCTCAAAGTTATAGACATATTAATGGTTATGGGTCTCATACATATAGTTTAATAAATGAAAATAACGAAAGATTTTGGGTTAAATTTCATTTTAAAACAAAACAAGGGATTAAAACCCTTACTAATGAAGAAGCTTCTAAAATTGTAGCAAATGATAGGGAAAGTAATCAAAGAGATTTATTTGAGAATATTGAAAAAGGTAATTATCCACAATGGGATTTTAAAATTCAGATTATGACAGAAGAACAAATAAGTACTTTTGAGTTTAATCCTTTTGATTTAACTAAAGTATGGCCTCATGGAGATTATCCTTTAATAGATGTTGGAGTATTAACTTTAAATGAAAATCCAAAAAATTATTTCAATGAAATAGAACAAGCTTCTTTTTCCCCATCAAATATTGTTCCGGGGATAAGCTTTTCTCCAGATAAGATGCTTCAAGCTAGAATTTTTTCTTATCCAGATGCACATAGATATAGAGTTGGTACACATTATGAAAGCTTACCTGTAAATAGACCAATTGTAGATGTAAATACTTATCATACGGCAGGTTCAATGAATTATGAAGAAAAAGAAGTAACAAATGCATACTATGAACCAAATAGTTTTGATGGAGCAGAAGAAAATAGAGACTTATTAGAACCTGATTTAGTTATTAATGGAGATGCAAATAGATATGATCATAATAAAAATAACGATAACTATGCACAAGTTAAAGATTTATTTAATTTAATGTCAGATTATCAAAAAGAGCAATTGTTTAACAATATTGCAGAGTCTATGGATGGCGTTCCTTCGGAGATTATTGATAGACAACTTGGTCATTTTGAAAAAGTATCTGAAAATTATGCAGCAGGAGTAAGAGCTGCTTTAAAAATATAAGGATTTACAATGATATCAATTACAGTAAATGAAGAAGATAGATATGCACAACTTCAACATATGGCACTTGATTTTGCAAGACAAGGGAATACTGATGAATTATCAAAAATGATTTATTCAGGTTTAAATATAAACCTATGTGACCATAAAGGAAATAGTTTATTAATGTTAGCTTCATATAATAATCAATTAAAGCTTGTAAAGTTTTTGATTGAAAATGAGGCTGAAGTTGATAAAAGAAATGATAGAGGACAAACACCCCTAGCAGGTGTTTGTTTTAAAGGTTATTTCGAGATGGTTAAGTTATTAGTTGAAAAAGGAAAAGCTGATATTCATGCAAATAATGGAATGGGTACGACTCCTGTGACTTTTTCTGCTTTATTTGGACACAAAGAGATTACAGATTATTTAACTAAAGATAAAAAAAGCGTGATTTATTCGAGGCTTACAAATATTATATCTTACATAAGAAGAGTTTTTTAGACTCTTCTTATTATTATTTTATTCATATTTATTCAAATATAAATAGCTTATATGAAACATCTTATAAAACATTAACAAGAAGGACTCACTTCTTACAAATAATTTATCCATTCTTAATTAATCATTTGTTATTTTTATAATTAGATAACCATAAAAGGCATTATATTTTGGATATTATTAATAGTTTTGAAATAGAGAGTGAAACATTTTATTATTATGATATTAGTAAAGTTATAAATAGCAGTAAGAAATTAAAAAATCTTCCAATTGTTTTAAAAATATTATTAGAAGCAAATTTACGTAAAGCAAAAGATTCCATTGAATTTAATAAAATAGTAAATATATTTTCTAACCGTATGAATTCTCAAATAAATTTTTATCCTTCGCGTATTATAATGCAAGATTTTACTGGTATACCTTCCTTAATTGATTTGGCTTCTATGCGAGATGTTATTAAAGAACAAGGGCTAGACGTATTAAAAATAAACCCTCAAATTATGATTGATTTAGTTATAGATAATTCTTTAAACTTAGATAATAAAGAAGATAAATCAGAAATAGATATTGATAAAGAATATGAACAAAATCATGAAAAATATGAGTTTATAAAATGGGCACAAAATGCATTTTCAAATTTTAGAGTAATCCCTCCTGGTTCTGGTATTTGTCATCAAGTAAATCTAGAATATCTTTCAACTATATTACATGTAGAAAATAAAGAAGATAAATTCTTTTTATATCCAGAAACAATCGCAGTAACTGATTTTCATAAAACAATGATAAATTCTCTTGGTGTATTAGGGTGGGGAATAAGTGGAGTAGATGCCCAGTCTGTTATCCTTGGATTACCTATAGCTTTAAATCTCCCTAAGGTTGTTGGTATAAGTGTACATGGAGAACTTAAAGAAGGTGTTACTTCTTCAGATTTAGTTTTAACTTTAATAAAAGTTTTAAAAGAAAATAATATAGATGGGAAACTAGTAGAGTTTTATGGCGAGGGATTAAAGGTCTTGACACTTGAAGATAGGTCAACTATTTCAAATCTAGCACCTGAATATAATGCTTCATGTTCATTTTTTGCAATTGATGATAAGACTATTTCATATTTCAATAAAACAAGAGATAATGATGATTATTCAAAATTAATAAAAGTCTATTTAGAAAAACAAGACTTCCTTTATACAAATAGACAATTAGACTATGATCTGGTAGTTGATTTTGATTTATCCTTATTATCTCCATCTATCTTTAGATTTAAAAAGCTTAATATTAATATGAAAATGGATAGTTTAAAAGATTTAGTCATATTAAATGAAGGTAGAGAGTTAAAAGATGCTGATATCGTTTTTGCTTCTATATCTTCATGTATATCTACATCAAATCCATATTTACTTATTCATGCTGCATTAATTGCAAAAAAAGCTCTAGAGTTTGGACTTTCAATAAATAAAAATATAAAAACATCACTTGTCCCTGCTTCTTTAGTTGTAAAAGAGTATTTAGAAAAACTTGAGTTACTTCAGTATTTAGAATCTATTGGTTTTCATATTATAGGTTATGGTTGTAGTTTATCTTATGGAAAACAAGGTGCTTTAGATATAAATTTAGAATCTGATATCAAGACTAATAATCTAAATGTATGTTCTATTACCTCAAGAGATAAGAATCTTGAAAATAGTCTTCATCCTTTAATAAAGTCAAATTATTTAATGTCACCATCTTTAATAATAATATATTCGTTAATAGGAACAATGAAGTTTAATTTATTTGAAGATGTTATTGGTGTGATAAATGACCAAGATATTAAGATGAAAGATTTGTGGCCTAGCAATAAAGAAGTAGGGGAATATTTAGAAAAGCTTGATAATACTTTATATAAAGATATATATAAGGATATTTTCAAAGGAAATGAATTTTGGCGTAAATTGATTGTAGATAGAAATGATATTTATAATTGGAATAATAATTCAACATATATTCAGCCCGCAAAATTTTTTAATGAAATTAATTTAGAAAAAATTGAAATAAAAGATGCAGGGGTTTTAGCTTTATTAGGTGATTCAATTTCTACTGATTATATTTCTCCTATAGGACAAATACCCTTGTATTCTCCAGCTGCAAAATACTTAGAGAATAAAGGTATACGATCTTTTGAATACAACACTTATGAAAGTAGACGTGGCAATGCTGAGGTAATGGTTAGAGCAACTTTTGATAATGTAAAACTTCAAAATCAAATGGTATCTAAAGAGGGTGGATATACTATGGATTATGAGTTAAATGAAATAGTATCGATTTATGAGAAGTCCCAAAAATTTAAAGAATATTGTAGACCTTTAGTGATTTTTGCAGGTGAAAATTATGGAGTAGGTAATTCTATGGATTGGCCAGCAAAAGGGACAAAACTTCTTGGAGTTAAGGCTATTATTGCAAAATCATTTGAAGAAAATCATAGATCAAATTTAATAAGTTTTGGAGTTCTCCCTCTAGAGTTTATTGATGATGATATTGAAAGTCTAAAATTAAAAGGTTATGAAAGTATAAGGATTGTATCTGATGAAATAAAAGCTGATTCTAAAGTAAGAATGATTATTAATAAAAAAGGGAGTGATATTGAGATTGAATTACTATGTAGATTAGATAATGAAATGGAAGTAGAGTATTATAAAAATGGTGGAGTTTTATCCTATCTTTTAAAAAATATGAAATAGTTTAAAGAAAAGTCTTATAAATCATTGTTCCAAGTATTGTGATGTTTAGTATTAATATAAATTGTTTATATGAACCTGATGAAGTTACATTTTTCATTTTTATTCCAAAGTATACACCTATTAAAGAGGCAGCTCCAACTATAAATCCCTCATTAAATAGCATTTGATCATTGATTGCAAGAGAACTAAATCCTGCAACAGATGAGAATATTACAAAAAACAGACTAAGCCCCGTTGCAGTTTTGATATCATAATGCATAAAGCCTACTAAAATAGGTACTAACATTATTGAGCCACCAACGCCAATACTCATTGCAATAATTCCAATAAAAAAACCTATTATAAAAAGAGTTAATTTGCTATGTCTTTTTATCTCTTCTTTTGATTCTGCAGGAGATATAAAAATTTTTACAATAGATAAGATAATTATTAGAATAAAGAGATATTGTAGAAATTCATTTGAAACAATTGAGAGAATAAAACTATTTTGTAGACCCCCTACAAAACCTCCCATTCCAATGATGATTCCATCTTTAAAAACACTTTTTATTTTCTTAGAATTTAAAAATGAACCATAAACAGAAGAAAATACCATTTGCATTATTGAAATAGCTATTGCCTCTTTCATTAAGTATCCAGTCATTACAAGCATTGGAACAAGGACCATTCCTCCTCCAACACCAAAAAAACCAGAAATAAATCCAGTTAGAATACCAAATAGTATTAGTTCTGTCATCTAATCATTTACTTTTTTATTGAATTCATCGCAGTAATAAATTTTTTATAAATACATTCTAAATCGTGGTCTTCTTTGCTTAAATCTAATCCATCACATTTATTCATATGATGTTCAAGTAAAGCGACTCTTTTAAGTAAGTATTCAAACATTTCTTTATTGATATCTGGTAAATCATTATGATTTAATTTACCATTTTTATCATCTCTTTTTATAACTTTTGCAGGAACTCCAACAGCAGTAGAATTTTTAGGAACATCACAAACAACAACAGAGTTTGCCCCAACTTTACCATTTTTCCCAATAGTTATATTTCCTAAAATTTTTGCACCACTTCCAATTACAGAATTTGCTTTAATTGTAGGGTGACGTTTACCCTTGTTTAAACTAACTCCACCAAGTGTAACACCTTGGTAAATTAAAACGTCATCTTCAATGATAGTTGTTTCTCCTATAACTACACCAATTCCATGATCAATAAATACACGTCTTCCAATAGTTGCTGCTGGATGAATATCCATATTACATAAAAATTGTGTTAGTCCCATAATCATTCGACCAAGTATTTTAAAATTCTTTTTGTATAGTTTATGCGCAACTCTATGGTTAATAATTGCCCAAACACCTGGGTAATTAAATATTAGTTCAATATTTGAGTTTAATGCAGGATCATTCATTTTTGGAACAGAAAAATCTTCTCTTATCTGTTTCCATAGTCCAATTTTTTCTGTTTCTTTTTCAATTTTATCTATTTGTTCTTCAACTGTTTTTTCTTCGCCCATTTTAACTCCACGCTGTTTTTAGATAACTGTTTTCATTTAAATATTTATTCAAAATTTTATAAGTATTATCATCTAAATTATTTTTCAATATATTTTTAATCTCATTTGTATCATAATCGATATCTTCAAGGATATCTATAATTTTCTGAGACTCCAAAATCTTTTCTAATTTTACTTCGTCATTTTCAAAAACCACGTTTATTTCTGTTGGATGAGAAAATAAATTATGTCTCATTCCTAAAATATCTTGGTAAGCTCCAACGTGGAAAAAGGCTAAATAATATTCTTCTTTTTCTAAGTTTACATCATGTAAATATAGAGGTTTCTCAGGATTGAACTCAATTTCTCCATCACTATCACAAGTTATATCCCATAATGAAGCACTTCTTGTTGGTTTTTTATCAAGGTGTGTTATCGGCATTATTGGAAACTCTTGTTGTATTCCCCAGAAATCTGGTAATGATTGAAAAATAGAGAAGTTAAGTAAATATTTTTCTTGTATCTTATTATCAATTCTTTTTAATTCTTCATAGTCATCAACTTCTAGAAGCCAAATTGCTTTTTTTATGATTGAATTTGTAAGAACTTCAGCATTACTTCTATCTTCTAAATCTATATATCCTAAATCAAAAAGTTTAAGAAGAGATTCTAAATGATCTATACTATCGTGCATGAATTCTAGTGCAGTTTTTGAATTTATATCATTGAGAAGTTCTCTTAACTCCTCTATTAAAGGAGGGTTCTTTTCTTTTAATCGTAAATGTTCAGTATTATATTCCGCAGAAAATAGTTCTAAAACAGGTGTAATTAATACTGTTGAACTAGCAGCAATAAATCTTCCTGATTCTGTAAAAATATTAGGTTCTTCAACACCTTTTTGGCGTGCAATAGTTTTTAATGTAAATATTACATCATTTGCAAACTCTTGTAAGTTATATTGTGTAGTTCTTTGTGACTGTGAATATTCAACAGCCATTCCTCCACCAATATTTATAGCACTTAAGTTTTTAGCACCTAAATTTTTGAGTTCTGCATATATATGACCAGATTCTTTTAGTGCATTTTTTAAAGGTTTAATAGTATTCATTGCTGAACCAATATGAAAATGAATCATAGTAAGAATATTAACTAAACTATTTTTTTCCAACATCTCAAAAGCTTCTAAAATCTCTGTTGAACTTAATCCAAATTTAGAATCAATACCACCTGATTTTGCCCATGCTCCACTTCCTGAATTAAAAAGTCTAACTCTTAATCCAACATTTGGAGTAGGTAAGTTTGTTTCTTTTTCAACTTCAATTATCATTTCTAGTTCATTTAAACCTTCTATGATTATCGTTGTATTATGACCCATTTTCTGTGCAATAAAAGCCAAATGAATCATTTCTTTGTCTTTAAACCCATTTATAGTTATAGGTGCCCCAATTTTATTATAAGTCATTGCTAGAAACAGTTCAGCTTTACTTCCTGCTTCTAAACCATAATTATATTTTTTACCTGCTTTTAATAAAGGATTTAAAAAGTTAGGAAGTTGATTTACTTTTAAAGGGAAAACAGCATTGAATTTTCCTTTATATTCATATTCATTTATTGCGTTATCGTATAATGAATAAAGCTTATCTATTTGTTTTTCTATCAAATGAGGAAACCTAAATAATAAGGGTCCTTTAAAATCTTGTTCTCTAATCTCTTTAACCATAGTAATAAGTGCAGGTTTTGAGGCATAGCTTAATTTTACTACTCCATCCTCAATAATAAAATTATCATCTGCCCAAATATCAATACCATAGTTTTCCAATATTAAAAATCCTCTAGTTTAATTGTACTTTCTTCACCTGTTTTAAGGTTTTTTGTGTAAATCGATCCATCTTTTAATTCATTTTCACCAACAAGTGCAACTATTGTTGCTCCTTGTTTCTCTGCTAATTTAAAGTGTTTACCAAATCCTCTTGGAGTGTATTCAATTAAAGTTTTAGTTGTTTCTCTTTTAGAACTAGCTACTTTGGTTAATGTATTTAAAGCTTCATCATTCATAGCGCCTAAATAAATTATATCTTCATTTGATTCATTCATTTTTACTAATTCAAGTAATCTTTCAATACCAATTGCAAATCCAATTCCAGGAGTAGGCCTTCCACCTAAAAATTCAACTAGTCTGTCATATCTTCCCCCACCAGCGATTGCACTTTGAGCTCCAATTTCATTTGAAGTAAATTCAAACGCAGTTTGTGAATAGTAATCTAATCCTCTAACTAAGTTTGTATCTATTTCATATTCTATACCATTGAAGTCTAAAATTTCTTTTAGTTTTTCAAAGTCTGTATCACATCTTTCACATAAGTTATTTGTGATTTTTGGTGCATTGTATAATAGTTTTTGACAGTTTTCATTTTTACAGTCTAAAACTCTAATTGGATTTGTTTCAATACGTCTATCACAGTCTTCACATAGTTTTTCTCTGAAACTTGTTAAATGCTTAACAAGGGTTTGTCTATATGCTGGCATACAGTCAGGACATCCTAAAGAATTTAGTTGAAGTTTGAATCCAATTTTGAAAAAGTCTAAAATATCTTTTAACATCATAATGATATTTGCATCTTCATAAACAGAGCTTATTCCAAATACTTCAGCGCCGAATTGATGGAATTCTCTAAGTCTTCCTTTTTGCGGTCTTTCATATCTAAACATAGGTCCATAGTAGTACCATCTATAAGTCCCCCCTGCACGGTCTGATTTATTTTGTACAAAACTTCTAACAACTCCAGCCGTTCCTTCAGGTCTTAGACATACGTCATTCTTACCTTTGTCTATAAACTGATACATTTCTTTGTTTACAATATCAGAACTCTCACCAACACTTCTTTTAAATAGTGCAGTTTCTTCAAGTATAGGAGTTTCTAAGTAGCCAAAACCATAGTTCTTAGCAATTCTAGAAGCGTTGTCAATAAAATATGTAAATAATTCACTATCATTTCCTAAAATATCATTCATACCCCTAAGGCTTTGAATATTTTGTTTACCCATTAATAAATTCCTCAATTTTTTGTGCAATTTCTTCGATACTTAAACTAGCATCTATGTATATATGATTTAAATCTAACATTTCAATTGTTTTTTTCATTCTATTTTGAATATCGATAAGATAGTCAATACCTCTTGATTCAATAGAATCATTTGATTTTCCAGCTAATCTTTTTGTTAATTCTTCTGGTGTTAATTCAAGTAAAATAATATGTGTTGGAAGAATATTACTTGTAGCAATTAAATTTAATGTTGTAACAATTTCAAGTGGTAAATTAGAAGCATAAGCAATCCCACTAATGACACTTCTATCACTAATTACCATATTCTTCTCATTTGGTTTAATTACTTCTTCAATATGTTCTGCACGGTCTGCTAGAAATAAGAACATCTCTGCTACTTTACTCTTCGCTTCGCCATTTAAAGCCATTTCTCTCAATTTTAATCCAATTTCTGTACCACCTGGCTCTTTTGTAAAAATAGCTTCTTGATGTTTTTCTTTTAGAATATCAAGTTGCGTTGATTTACCTGCTGTATCAATACCTTCTATTACTGCATACATTTTAAAACCTCTTGGGGTACTAAATGACAAAATTTACCATCGAATCTAATAATTTCTCTTACAATTGTCGATGAAACAAATGCATTTTCAAGCGTTGGCATTAAGTAAAGTGTCTCAATTTCATCATTTATTGATGAGTTTGCATATCCCATTTGTAATTCATATTCAAAATCAGATACAGCACGAAGACCCCTTATAATGGTATTAACTTCTAAATCAGTAGCTAGATCAACCAATAGAGTATCAAAACCAATGACTTTAACACCTTTTAAATGTTTTGTTGACGCTTTAGCATATTGAACTCTTTGTTCATGGGAAAACATAGGGCCTTTTCTTTCACTTTTTGCAACTGCAATGATTACTTCATCAAAGATTTTTGCGGCTCTTGTAATAATATCCATATGACCATTTGTTATAGGATCAAATGTTCCACTATAAATAGCCTTTTTATACGATGCAATCATTTTTTTGTCTTTTTTATTTTTTGCCATTTTTATTTCCATCTTTTATATAAATTATGTTCTATTTTTAATAAATCAAACCACTTGCCAATGAGAAAATCTTCCATTTGATCTAAGGAACTTTGCTCTGAATAATAAGCTAATGTTGGAGGAGCAATTGTCACACCCAATTTAGAAAGCTTTAACATGTTTTCTAAAGCAATTTCCGATAAAGGCATCTCTCTAGGGGCTATAACTACTTCTCTTTTTTCTTTTAGCATAACGGTAAAAGCTCTTGTAATAAGATTATCAGAAATACCAACTGCGCATTTTGCTAATGTATTCATTGAACATGGAAGTATTATCATTTTGTCAGTTTTAAAAGAACCTGACGAAATAGGTGCTTCTATTTGAGATTCTTTAAATACATGAGTATTTTCTCTATTTTTTAGCACTTTGTTAATATCAAGATTTTCTTCAAGTTTTAGTGATTTTTTAGCACTTTTTGAAACAACGATAAATGCTTCAATTTCTTTTGGTAAATTTTTAACAAATTTTAGACCAAGCTTTGCCCCACTAGCTCCTGTTATAGCAACAACTAATTTCAATTTTTAAAACCTTTTATAATGTTTAATAAGAAATAGATATTAGCTAAAAATCACTTTATTTTCAAATTATAAGATTTGTTAGAAATCAAAAATAATAAAAAGCACTTTTAAAAACTTAAAATTAAGTAAAAACTAAGATGATATATATTATCATTCTGTATAACATTTATATATTTATAATTAAACAATATGTTTTATAATAAATATATAATTAAACTTATTGTCTAAGGAATAACGATGTCTAAAATATTCAGTTTCGCAAGAGTAAATAACAATAATGAAGCGTATACTAAAGAACAAAAAAAAGGTTTAGAGACTTATATCTGTCTCTTATACACATCTCCGAGCCCACGAGACCAGAGAGGATCTCG
>CAJXPH010000017.1 GCA_913057765.1 uncultured Campylobacteraceae bacterium | reverse complement strand
GAGATCCTCTCTGGTCTCGTGGGCTCGGAGATGTGTATAAGAGACAGATTATTACCAAAAGAATTCATATTGAATAAAAGAGCATTAACTGTTGAATATAAAAAGTTAAATGATCATAAGATAATGTTGATACTAACAAATATAACTGCTCAAAAAAAGTTAGAACAACGAATAAAGAACGAGCAACAAATACTTAAAATGATTGTCACAATAGTTAGTGATCCTGAACAGTTTTATGATGTTTTAAATGAGTTTAAAACGTTTGATGCCTCAAAATTAAAAATATTTGAATTAAATAATAGTTCATTATTTAATTTAAGTGAAACTTATAGAGATATTCATACCTATAAAGGCTTATTTGCACAACTGTATATGTCAAATATTGTTAAAAAACTTCATACTTTTGAAAGTGAAATATCAGAATATATAAAAGATAAAGACTTTTCAAATAATAATCTAAAGAATTTGTTAGAAAGTAATAACTTTTATAGTTGGTTAGAAAATGATTTAAAAATTGTCTCTTCAATCTTAGGAGAAACATTTGTTGCCGAAGAATCAGTTATAAAAATTAATGAAAATTCTGTTATCAAACTTGAAGAAAAGATTACTGATTATTGTAAATTAGATAAAAAACATGCAGATAATTATGAAGATATATTGAACGAAACGCAAAAATTAAGATCAAGAACTTTATTTCAGTCTTTACAGGTTTATCCAAGATTATGTATGGATTTAGCTGATAAACTTAATAAGCAAATTTATCCATTTAAAATATTAGGAGATGAAACTATTATTTTACCTCCAAACTTTAAACCATTTGTAAAGTCTTTAATTCATGTTTTTAGAAATTTAATAGACCATGGTATTGAGGATATAGAAACAAGATTAGATTTAAACAAAAATGAAAATGGTTCAATTATTTGTAATTTTAAAATAGATGAAGATTCATTAATAATTTTGGTGTCAGATGATGGTAGAGGTATAGATAAAGAAAAAATCAAAGAAAAAGTAATTAAAGAAAATATGTTATCTTTAGAAGAATTTGATAAAATGAGTGCTGAAAGAGTTTATGGGTTAATTTTTTATGAATCATTTAGTACTAGTGAAAAAATAACTGATATCTCTGGACGTGGAATAGGGCTTTCTGCTGTAAAAAATGAACTTGTAAAAATCAAAGGTAGTGTGGAAATAAAAAGTGTTATTGATGAAGGTACAACTTTTATTTTTAAACTACCTTATAAAAGAGAAGGAATAAGAAATGTATGATACATATAGCCAGCTATTAGTTCCAATAATTAGTAGGTTGAAAAGTTTTTTAGAAGATGATATGAATATTGCTGTTGTAAATGATGAGTCAAAAATTATTAATTCTGAACATATTACGCTAAAAGAAAATACAGTACTAATTGGTACAGGTGGTTCTGTCCAGCTTATTATTACCATGGGATTTGATGATTTAGTCTTAGAGAACTTAGTTGAAGAGTTTTGTTATGGCGAAGTTTATGAAGGCGAAGAGTTAATAGAAATACAAGAAAGTGTTGCTTGTGAAGTTAGTAATACTGTAATTGGAAATGCAATTAAGAATCCTATTGATGATAGTGTGATAAATATTACACCTCCTATATTAATTCGTGAAGCTAAATCTTTAGCAAAATATAAAAACTCTATGATATTAGAAACAAAAATAATCACTGTAGATGGTGATATTCAATTAACAGTAATAGGTCCGAAAGATGTATTTTCGGATAAATTAGATTTGAAGGAAGTATAAAATGTTAAATGTACTTGTAGTAGATGATGCTTTAGTTATTAGAAAAAATATAACTCGCTTTTTAACTGAGATGGGACATAAAGTTGTTTCTGATGCAAAAAGTGGTGTAGAAGCAGTTGCAACATGTAAAGAAATGAAAGATATTAATTTAATTACTATGGACATTACAATGCCAGAGATGAATGGAATTGAAGCAACGAAACTCATAAAAGAAATATTACCAGATGTTTCTATTATCATGGTAACCTCTCATGGGCAAGAAGAATTAGTTTCTCAATCTTTAAAAGCTGGTGCAAAGAATTTTGTTTTAAAACCAATAACTAAAGAGAAATTAGAACAAACAATTGGAACATTATTTCCAGAATATGCAAAAGAAGAAGATGATGAATTATTGGATGAAGAGTAAAATTTTCATCTTTTTAAAACTCTATTTTTTATAAGTTATTAATTAATATTTGGATAAAATCGCGATAAAATATACCCAACTAAGGCAAATCATGGAAAAAGAGATGAATCTTGAAGAGTTAGCGTTAGCTCACTCTCTAACACTTGACGAACTTGAAAATATCAAAGAAATTTTAGGAAGAGACCCAAACTACGTAGAAATTGGTATCTTTTCAGCTATGTGGTCTGAACACTGTTCATACAAATCTAGTAAGAAATATTTAAATGGTTTTCCAACAAAAGCTCCTTGGGTAATCCAAGGTCCAGGTGAAAATGCTGGTGTTATTGACATTGGTGATGGATATGCTGCTGTATTTAAAATGGAATCACATAATCATCCTTCATTTATTGAGCCTTATCAAGGTGCAGCAACTGGTGTTGGTGGAATTATGAGAGATGTATTTACAATGGGTGCTAGACCTGTTGCTTCTATGAACTTAATTCAATTTGCTGGAATCGAAGGTGATTCAGAAGTTGCACAAAAACATAGATATCTTTTACGAGGTGTTGTTGCAGGTATTGGTGGATATGGTAATTGTATGGGTGTACCAACGATTGGTGGACAAGTTGGATTTGAAGAATGTTATGCTGGAAATAACTTAGTTAATGCATTTAACTTAGGTATTGCAAAAGCTGATGAAATTTTCTTAGGTCTTGCAGAAGGTGTTGGTAATCCAGTAATGTACGTTGGTTCTAAAACTGGACGAGATGGATTAGGTGGAGCTGTTATGAGTTCTGCTGCATTTACAGAAGATAATGAATCAAAAAGACCTACTGTTCAAGTTGGTGACCCTTTTACTGAAAAATTACTTTTAGAAGCTTGTTTAGAATTATTTAAAGAAGATGCAATTATTGGTATTCAAGATATGGGTGCTGCTGGACTTACTTCATCTTCATTTGAAATGGCAGGACGTAGTGACTCTGGTATGATTATGCATTTAGATAAAGTTCCTGCACGAGAAGAAGGAATGACTCCTTACGATTTCATGCTTTCTGAATCACAAGAAAGAATGCTTATTTGCGCTAAAAAAGGTCAAGAACAAAAGATTATTGATATTTTTGAAAAATGGGAATTAGATGTAGCTGTAATTGGTGAAGTTACAGACACTGGAAATATGGAATTATTCTGGAATGGTGAAAAATGTGCAGAAGTTCCTGTTCAACCTGTATCTGAACAAGCTCCAATTTTAGATAGACCTATTTCTAAACCTGAATACTTGGATGGTATTGAAGATGTTGATATGAGTAAAGAATATTCAAATCATATCGTATTTGATAAACTATTCTCTGATATGGAAGTGGTTGACAAATCATGGGTTTATGACCAATATGATTCTATGGTACAAACAAATACTGTTAAAGGACCTGGTAAGCTTGATGGTTCAGTTGTAAGAATCAAAGAAACTGGAAAAGCACTTGCAATGAGTGCTGATTGTAATACTAGACAATGTTATATTAACCCAGAATTAGGAGCTGCAGCTGCAGTTATGGAATCTGGAAGAAATGTAGCAATGTCAGGTGCAACTCCAAAAGCAGTTACTGATTGTCTTAATTTTGGTAATCCTGAAAACCCTGAAGTAATGTGGCAATTTGCACAATCTTGTGAAGGTATTAAATCTGCTTGTAAAGAGTTAAATACTCCTGTAATTGGTGGAAATGTATCTTTATACAATGAAACAAATGGGGTAGGTGTTTTCCCAACGCCCGCAATTGCTATGGTTGGTGTAAATGATGATGAAAATAAAGTATTACCTTCTTGTTTCCAAGAAGATGGGAATATGCTTTACATTTTAGGAGATACTAAATCAGAATTTGGTGCTTCTTTATATATGAAAAAAATGTTTGATACTGTTGCTGGTGTTCATCCTGAGGTTGACTTTAAAAATGAGCTTAATCTTTGGAATACAGTTATTGAGGCAAACAAAGAAGGACTACTTAAATCTGCAAAAGATGTAAATGTAGGTGGTCTTGCAATTGCATTAGCTAAAATGGCAGTTGTTGGAAATAGAGGTGTTGAAGCTAATATTTCACTTGAAGAAGATAGAGATATTTTCTCAGAATCATTATCTAGAGCAATTGTTGAAGTATGTCCTGAAAATTATCAGGCATTCGAAAAACTATGTGAGAAGAATGGAATGATGTATTCTAAATTAGGATTAGTTGGTGGAGGAAAAGTTTCTATCAATGATATCTATAAAGAGTTAGATAGTTTAAAAAATGTTTACTTTAATAAATTTAGAGAAGTAATCGAACAAGACTTATAAGAAAAGAAGAGGATTTAAATCCTCTTCTTTTATCTCGCTCTTTTTTCTACTCTTTTAACCATTTCATTAAAGTCAATAACTTCAGAACCTTCTTTTATAGATTCTATTTTTTCATTTGCAGAAAAACCATATGCCATTGGCGTATTATGTAAATTATCATAATGTGCAGTTCTTGCATCTATCCATTTTGAAGTTTTAACATCAGTAATCCAGATTTTTGCAGTATCTTTCCACTGAATATTTTCTTCTTTAAACCATAAAATGACACAACCAATATCATCAAACTTATAATTTTGTCCTGTTTTAGGATTTGTAACTTGTGCAGCATGATTTCTTTCACTAACAACCATTTTACATCTAGCACACATGTCTCTATCCCAATGTATCTTTTCATGACCATCAGATAGCTTTTTCTCACAAGCTGAAAATACTGGCATAAGTACAAGTGCAGCAGCTCCTTGTAAAAAACCTCTTCTATTTAATGAACTCACTTTCTTTTCCTTTATTTTATACTAATGTATAGCTAAAAGTTAAATATATAGGGTGGCTATACTCTTTCATCAGATACTATTTTACCAAGGTCCATATATATCTGTCTATTTACAATCTCTTTTACTTCATCTAATCTATGAGTAACAAATAAAGAAATCTTTTCTTTTTCATTCTCTTTTAGTAATCTATAAAAGTCATCTCTTGCTTTTGGATCAAGATTTGCAGTTGGCTCATCATAGATTATGATTTCACTTTTCTTTGCTAAAGAAATAGCAATAAGCATCTTTTGTTTCATTCCACCAGATAGTTTAAAAAATGATTTCTTTAAATTACTTTTTAAATCTAGTTTCATTTCATTTGCATAATGCATAATTAATTCTTTATCAACATTTGAACTAGTTTGAATATATTGTATTAACTCTTCTAAACTTAGTTTTATAGGAGGTGGTAATTGTGGTACAAAAGATATATTATCTAATACTTTTGTTCTCTCTTTAATTGGATTTAATCCATTAATTAATACTCCACCTTTATTTGGATGGTAATAACCCATTATTGATCTAATAAGAGTTGTTTTTCCTGCTCCATTTGGACCCATAAGAGCTACATAATTATTTTTCTTAAACTCAACACTTACGTTATCTAAAGAAACATGAGCACCAAATTTTTTTGTTAAGTTTGAAACCTGTATCATTTATACTAAACCTTTTAATCTAAAATCAAATTTTAATGCATCTGCATGACATACATCTATACATCTACCACAAAGTGTACAATCAGCACCAGTCACATATTGTGTTTTGATACCTTTTTCTGTTCTCTCTTCATCATATTTAGCTTTTGTAAGTTCTAATACTTGATTCTCAAAACAAACATCATGACAAACCATACAGTGATCACAATTATCGTTCCATTGAACTCTAAGAGCACTAACTTTTCCTATATATCCATAAGTTGTACCTATTGGACAAAGATATGTACACCATGCACGACGTGAGAAAAACACTTCAATTAAAAATACAACTAATACCCAGCCTAGAGCTAAACTCCACCCATAGGCAATGAATCTACTTAATATACCAACTACATTAAATGTTTCAAAAACTAAATAACCACTAGTAATTGCCATAACAGTAAACATAGCTAAGAAGATATGTCTAATTCTATGATCAAATTTTCTTTCTTTTATTATCTTTTTAGATACTAAACTATTATGAAGTTTTTCACCAATCTCACTTAATAGTCCGTAAGGGCAAACCCATGAACAGTAAGTTCTTCCTCCAATTAATAGGTAGAATATTACAATTGTTGCCGTACCAATAACAATATTTATTGGCATGTGGTATGTTGCTAAATAAACTTGAAGTGTAGTAAATGGATCAATTAGGTGAAATCCTAAAAATCTTGAACCATTTAGTGTACCTTCTAATGTTTGAATATCAATAGCAAATGACAAAAAGAACAATAAATGGATTGCTATAATAACAATCCATCTCTTCATTCTATACGAAAAATAAGACTTTCCTTCTTTAGTTTTGTCAAAAAAAGTTGAGAAAAATGACGTATTTTTTATTGTTGCTCGTGAATTCCATTTATCCATTTTAAATTTCCTAACAGCTAATAGCTATTTTTCTAAAGCATCTTTTTTAGCTTTGAATTGCGCGATTTCTTTTGCATATTCTTTTAAATCTTCTTCAGATAAGTTTATTAATAAACCTTTCATAATAAGATTCTCTTTTCGTCCTGCTTTAAAATCAATTAAATCTTTGTATAGTTTTTCTTCTGATTGTCCAAAAAGTCCTGGACCCATAAGTTTTTTACCATTTTGTAGCCCTGAACCATCAGCACCATGACATGAAGCACATTTACTTCTATAGTTATTACTTACTTCAAATGAAGCAGTATTTCCTGCTTTATTTCTTAATGCTCTAATTTTATCTTCTTCGATGTTATCATTTTGAGGTGGTTGAGTATTCATTTGAACTTGATTATTAGATACTTTAATATCTTCAATAATATTTCCTGCTTCTCCACCTTGAAAAGCTCGACCATTATTAAATGTATATCCCATTAGTCCTAGAACAATAACTGTCGAAATTATGGCTATTATGTTTTTCATTTTAGCTCCCTAATTTGTTTGTTAAATTCATAAATTTCATCTGCGATTTTCTTTATTTCTGTTTCTGACATTTGATTAACCAATCCTGTCATTAGAACGTTTGCATCTTTATTGTTTTTAAATTTCATAATACTGTTATAAATAGAATCAGAATCTTTATCTAATAATGATGGACCTATTACACCATTTGCATAGTCATTGTGACAAGCTGAACATTTAACAATAAATTCTTTACTAAGACTTTTCACTAATAAAGAAATTTTAACTTTCTCATATGGACTTCTCACATGTAAGTTTGCATCAATACTACTTCTTTGAGCCACTCTTATTTTTGCATCTTTATTTGCAGGTTCTGTATTTGGATCATATTGTGTTTTCACGCCATTATAATTAAAGTAATAAGTTTCATTTTTATTATTTGTTTGCTCTTTTTCTACAACTTTTACTTCTTTTGCATCTTCATTTTTTTCAACTTCAATTTTTAATGGTGCTTGTTGTACAACTTCTTTTACTTCAGTCTTTTGTTCTTCTTTTTTATCTGAACATCCAGAAATAAATAGTGCTACTACGGCACTTAATAATATTTTTTTTATCACGACTTAATTCCTTTAATATAATAATCTTCATACGATAATCTTGGCTTTATAACAATTGCTGCTTCATTTGCAGGACATAACTCTTCACATGCTCCACAACCAATACAACCTTCATACACTTCAGGCTTTTTCCCATTACCTTCTCTAATCATAGCGATTGCACTAAGAGGATTTGGTATAGGACACATATCCGCACATATAGTACATTGTTTTCCTTCAAATTCATCTAATTTTGCTAACATATCACGTTCTAATTGTGTTACATTCATTTGTGCATTAGTGAAATCATGAATTCTTTTACTATGTCCTACCGGTACTGGTGTGTTTGTCATTGCAATACATTTATTTGGAAATTCTAATACAGCAATTCCCATTTTAATATCTTCTGGTTTTTCACAAGCATGATCAAGGGCACCACTTGGACAGGCTAATACACATGGTACTGCTGTACAAGCATAACATCCTCTTTCTCTAGCATCTATATATGGAGTTCCAATTCCATGACCTTTAGCCATGTCAGCTAGTTTTATAGAATGGTATGGGCATACTTGTAAACATTGTCCACATTTAATACAAAGTGCTAAAAAATCTTTTTCTGAAACAGCACCAGGTGGTCTTAGTCTCATTTCTGCTTGTAATGCATATGGACTTATAACAATTCCACCGCCAAGAGCTACTGCTAGTATCCCTAGTGTTGAGAATTTAATAAAAGTTCTTCTATCATTTTTGATTCTTGCCATAATTAAATCCTTACATCTTTAATTTTGGTTTTGGATCTTGCATTAAAAATTTTGGTTCACTAAATGGAGCCAATTTTGCAAGAAAATTTAATAAAGAAATTACAGGAGAACCATAAAAGAATTTTACATCTTTATTATACATCCAAAGTTGATCTGCATATTGATAAACTTTATGTGCTGTATCTCCTATATTATCTTCATTTTTATCGAAACCTTCGTAGTTGTCCCAATAATTACCTTCTATCTCATTTTGATCAGTTTTTGCACCTCTACTATCATTGATAATATCTTCTATATTACCTAGAATAGTATTTCCTTTGATTACATTATTTTCACTTAATGAGTGAAAATGAATGGCTTCGGAGTTATATAAAACCTTATTATTTTCAACCCAGTTTTTTGTATCAGGTTCAAATGGTGATCTATCTATATAGATTCCTTGTGCATTATAAATTACAGTATTGTCTTTTAGTGTGAAGTTAGATACGTCTTTTAATCCAATACCCATCCCTGTAGCACCTAAAGAACTTTTTACAATATTTCCAGTTGCAATAGTATCTTTACTATACATAAAGAAGATACCAACAGAATTGTATTGATAAGTGTTGTTTTTTACATAGTTTTTACCAGCATACATGAAGTGTAAAGAATATCTATTATATTCTCCAAAATTATCAGTGATTTGATTACCATGAGAATACCATACAACTACATCTCTAGATCTTACTACTTTATTATTTTTAACTATATTATCGTTTGAATACCAAAGTCTAAGTCCATCACCTCTTAATCCTAGATCTAAATCTTTTGAAGTGATATAATTATTTGATATGATTGAATTATTTGTCATCGCAACATCAATACCAAATAATGTATCTTTAATTATACAATTAGATATTTCTGATTGTTTTGAATTTGATAGTTTTATTGCAGCATCAATTTTATCATGCCTATCTCCGCTACCAACGACAGTTAGATTTTTAAGAGTAACATAGGGACCATTTATCTCAATTACAGTTCCTGTTCCCTCTCCATCTATAATTACACCATCTTCTTTCCCTATAATTGATATAGGCTTGTTAATGACGATTGAACCTTTATAAACTCCTTTTGGAAGTTTTAAGATTGAACCCTCTGGTGCATTATCAATTGCTTCTTGTAAAAGTCCTGCATATAAAAAATTTATACTTATTAAACAAAAAGCTAAAATTACTTTAAACATCAAAAAACCTTAATTTGTTTCTGTTTCTTTTACAGCTTTATTCTTAGCTAATATTGCTAATAAACTTAAGAATCCAATTGCTAATAATAAATAAAAACCAATAGTAGGATATGAATGGGTAGTAAACTGTGCAATTTTACCATCTCCAAATACGGTAGGCATAAAAGGTTTTATTTTGAATGCACCCCAATCATGAAGATTGTGTCCAAACCAATATAACCAATATGAATAATCTGCAATAAATAATAATGGAAGTGAAGCCGGAATTATCATAATATAAGTAAAAATCTTTTTATTATAAAGTATAAAGAAAATCATAAATAGTGATAATCCTAATAATGCATATATCCCTATTTCTCTTTCGAATTGACCACCTCTCCACATTGGATCCATTCCAACATAATGATTAATTGTATTCATTTCATGTACTTCTCCTGAGAAGCCATCAAAATGGAAAAATACAGGTATTCCTTCTGGGAAGGCTTTTTTTGGATAATTTGGTGCTTCTAGTGAACAAGACCAAAGTGGTAATGATGCAACACCAATTTCTCCTGATGTTTTTATCATCATTTCTAAGTCATTGTGTGCTTCTTTATCTGTTGTTGTACTTTTATATCTTCCTTGATTATAAAGATTCCAAGTCTTTATTGCAAGTGGAGAAATCTCATCAATTCTATCTTCGTGAATTTTATTTAATGTACCATGAAATGTAATCATTGGTAAAGTAAAGGCTATTGTCATAATAATTAATGCAAGTGCAGCAAATATTTTTGCTTTTATAAAACTTGTGTGCATTTTTTTGTCCTTATAGTGAAAGTTCTAAAGTATAAATATCAATTCATTGTTGATACCAGTCAATAAAAAGGAAGAATCAGGGATTCTTCCTTTCTAGTTAGATCTTAGAAAAGGTTAGCGTTTTCGTCAATCCATTTAAGATACTCAATAATATCTTTTGTTTCTTTTTCACTCATATTTTGATCAGGCATTTTTAAATTAAAGTAATCTATCATACCTTTTACATATGGGTCTTCGTACATAGTCTCTGGATGCATGATGAATTTACTAACCCAATCTTCACCATTTTCATGTCTTTGTAATACACCAGTTAAATCAGGTCCTGATGAAACTTTTCCGATTACGTGACAACCATTACATCCACCTTCAGCAAATGCAGTAGCTCCACGTGCCGCTGCAGCAGTTTGTTTAGTAGAAATCTTTGTAACTAATGTATCTTTTGCTCTAATACCAACGTCAGCAGTTTTAACCATTAATTGCCAAATCATACCTTCATGTAAAACAGCTTTTTCAATATCACCAGCTTTAAGTGCAGCATCAGATTTTTTCTTTTCAGCAGGAATTTGTCCATATTGGTCAAATGCATCTGTTACTAAATCTGCAACTACTTGATGTTTATCAAAACCATTAGCTTTTAAGAATGCAACAACTGATTGAATAACAGCATCAGTTGCAGCATTTACAGCAACAGCTTTGTCATATTCAGCTTTTAATTCTTCTTTAGTCATAGTTTTCATTTTCATTTTAGCAGCACTAACGTATTTCTTATTAGGATCTTTAACCATCATGTATCCCATCATCTCTAAGTGAAGAGCTGAACAGAACTCAGTACAATAGTAAGGGAATACACCCTCAATATCTGCAACAAATTCTATAGTAGTAGTTTCACCTGGTTCTAATGATGCATGTTGATCAAATCCACCAATTGTAAATCCGTGAGTTTCATCTTGCGCTCTTTCAAGGTTTGTCATATGGAAAGTAACTAAGTCACCTTTATTAACAGTTAATCTCTCAGGGTTAATGTGAGATCTAACTAATGTAGCATATACAGTTACATGCTTTCCATTTCTTTCAACTCTTTCTTGACCTGCAAGTGTTTTTCCAACATGAATTTTACCAGTTTTACTGTTTGTACCCATTGGGTATCTTACATGTGGATGTAATTTACTAGCTCTAATACCAACTGCTTGGTGAGGCTCACCTAGTGGTAAAGGCATATCAACTAATAAATCCATAGTCTTACCTCTAATATCAATTAATTGATGATTTTGAGGGTGTAATGGACCAACATTTTGGAATCTATCAATTGCTAATTTATTTAATGCAATGATATACTCACCTTGAGGATCTGAAGTTTTACCTTCCATACCAGCTAAGTGACCAATGTTGTAGTGTACATTTTCTTTATCTAAAACTTTTAAATCTTTGTAGTTCCATTTTACAACTTGAGAATCAACATATAATGAAGTATATACTTGACCATCAACTGGAGAATACTGAGTATGTAGAGGGCCAAGACCCAACTCTAATTGTCCATGTAAAGATTTTTTCATATCTAAAATTGGAATACCATATGGATCTTTTCCAATGTATTCTTTTTTATCAATTTGGTTTTTGATTTTTTCAAAAGAGTAAACAGATGCATGTGTATCTAATTTACCACAAACAATCATATATTTCCCATCAGGAGAAACATCAACACCATGAGGTGATTTTGGTTCTGGAATTAAGAATAATGCATTATTTTTAACTGCAATATCCATTGGAATAACGTTATGACCATTTATAACTTTTACATTTTTAGGATCTTTTGCTACTTCTGCAAGTTTCTTCCAGTTATATACATGTAAAAAGTCAGTATCATTTCTTGACATACCAGCTTCATTTGGTGGATTACCTACTTCAATCCCACCTGTATACATCTCTGTATTAAATGAGTTTGTGAATCCCCAACCGTAACTTACACCTTTACCTGCATCAGATAAATCTTGATGGTATGGTGGCATTTCGATTGTATAAGAGTCTTTTGGTTGAATCCTACCTTTTTTGTGGTCAAATTTCCACATTGTAACTCCACCACGATAAGTCTCTTTGTACTCTTCAATTGGGTGGTAATCATTGTCATAAGGTGCAGCATACTGTGATGCTTCAATAATATATTCTGAATTTGGAGTAAAGAATGCTCCCCCGTGATTTGATTTAAATACTGGATTTGGAACTATTTGTTTTGTTTCGAAATCTTCTAAATCAATTACAGCGATTCTTGGATTAGCTTTATCATTAATTGCTAACCATTTACCGTCATATTTCCCGTCTATTTCAGAAAGTGCAGGGTGATGAGTATCTCCCCAATTGATTTCTTTCCCTCTAACGTCACCTTGTCTTAATATAGCTAATGAATCTTTATCATAACCATACCCTTGCCAAGGTTCTGGAGTAAATACCCCAATATATTTTAAAATTCTCATAGATGGAACACCATAAACAATTACTTGTCCAGATTGTCCTCCAGAAGAAAAAATAACATACTTGTCTTTAACCCCAGTAGGATTATAAGTTTTTGCTGCTCTGACTACATCAATTTCAGACAGCCCTCTTTCTTTCATTACTTTTGCTAGTTCGCCTGTTGCACCTGATGCAACAGATGCTGTTAAAGCCGTACCTAAAACTAATGAAGAAAGTGTACTATGTGTTTTTCTCATCTTAACTTCTCCTTCTTTAAATTATCTAATGTAGAGTATTATTATCATAAAGTTATAAAACACTACACATACTATTTAATATATTAAATTTTCAAGAATCCATATTTATTATTTCAAACTTAAAAAATATTATTAATACTAATAGCTAATAGAATTCTATAATATCCTGAGTTTCTTTTGGGTCGCTAAGAATTTAAAATTAGAAATTTTGACTAATCTATCATATACCCTAATCTTGAAACAGTTTTAATAATATCTACTTTAAGTTTTTTTCGTAACTTAAAAATAAGGTTTTTTAGGGCACTAGGAGGAGCTTCTTCATAAATATATAGCTTATCTTCAATTACAGCTTTTGTAACTAAATTACCTCTATGAGCTAAAAGAATTTCAAATAAATCAATTTCTTTGTTAGTTAACATTAAATTATAATCTTTATATGTAAGAGTTTTATTATCATAATCATAAAAACACTGATCTTCGATTTTGATAATAGTTTTTGAATTTTTTAATAAAATATCTACACAAGACTCCAAAAGTTTTGATAAATTAGCTTCTCGTATTGGTTTAACTACATATTCAACTAAGGACAACTTTATTGATTCTAATAAAAAAGTTTTATCAGTAAATGCACTTGTAACAATAATAGGTATAAGTTGATTTTCTTTTCTAATTATTTTAATTAATTCTAAGCCATTTAGTTTAGGCATTTTTAAATCTGTAATAATAATATCTGGTTTATATTTATAATAAAGCTCTAAAGCTTCCTCTCCATCACTTGCTAAGTAAACTTTTTCAACATATAATAAAAGAACTTTTTTAAAACTATCTCTCAACTTTTCTTCATCCTCAGCTAAAAGAATAGAACATTTATTTAATTTTATTTCATATTTTTCTGTCATCTAAATATCCTATGAATGATCTTTGTATAAATATGATAGCATTATTGAAATAAAAAAATATTTAGGGAATACATGTTTGAAAGTTTAAGTTTTACGAAAAGATATATTCTTGCGCTAACAATTATTGCGTGCCTATCTACATTAGCTTTTTTTAATCTTAGTAAACTTTTAAGTATCCAATCAAATGACGCTAAATTAGTAAATATTAGTGGTACTCAAAAAATTGATGCAAGAGAAATTGCTTTTTTTGCCATTTATTATAAAATTTCTAAATTAAAATTAAAAATTATTGAAATGGAAGATAATCATAAAAAATTAACATCTTTAGATATGTCAAAAGAGTTATCTACTCTTTATTATGGAAGAGAAGTGAATTTAGATAAGAAAGTTAAAAAATATCTATATTATGCAAAAGCATTTTATGTAAATAGAGATGGAGAAGCTCAAAACTATGTATTGAAGAATTCAGAAAATTTAATAAATGATTTAGAAAAAGCAGTTTCACTTTACTTGAAAGAAGCACAAGCAAATACAAATAAATTACAAAAAATAGAATTGTTTATTTTGATTCTGACTTTAACAACATTACTTTTTGAGGCTCTTTTTATTTTTATGCCTGCAAATAAAAGAATAAATAAACGGACAAATGACTTAATACGTGAAAAAGAGTTTTCAAATGCAGTTATTGAATCCAGTACAAATGCTATTATTACATTAGATAGTGATTTAAGAATACGAACTTTTAATAAAGAAGCAGAAGAAATATTTAAATATACGAAAGACGAGATGTTAAACAAACCACTATTTAAAAAAATAATTCCTAGTAACTATAATATATTAAATTCTAAAAATATTAAAGAAGTAAGAGAAATAGAAGCAATAGATAAAAATGGCCAAAAGTTTCCTATAAGAATATCTTTTGGCACAAGTGGAGAAAATAAAGAAATAGCAATTGTTGCAAACATTCAAGATATTACTAAAGAAAGATTAAATGATAAAATACTTGAGAAACAATCAAAATTTGCAGCATTAGGAGAAATGATTGCTATTATAGCTCATCAGTGGAGACAACCATTAGCTCAATTGAGCTTTAATTGCATGTATATAAGAAAAAAGACTAAAGATCCAGAAATATCAAAAGAAGCTTTAGATAATGAAGAAATTATTCAGTTTATGTCAAAAACAATTACAAACTTTCAAGACTTTTATAAAAAAACTGATAATACAGTTTTTAATCCTATAGTCTCAATAGAGCAAGCTTTAAAGATTGTAGATTCAATTTTAAGATTAAATCAAGTTCAACTCAAAAAAGAAGTTGATTCAAAAATTAAAATTTATGGTAATTCAAATAGTTTAGCACATATTGTTTTATCTATTATCCAAAATAGTATTGATATTATAAAATTAAATGAAATAGAAAATCCGTTTATTACAATTACTTTAAAAGATACAAAAGAATATATTTTTTTACGTATTACGGATAATGCTGGAGGAATAAACGTTAATCCTATTGAAGATATATTTGAACCATTTAATAGTAAAAAAGAAAAAGCCTCTACAGGAATTGGCCTTTATATGTCAAGAATGATCATAAAAAACCAATTCAAAGGGAAAATAGAAGCAAGTAACATAAAGAATGGGGCACAATTTACAATACTATTACCACACTAGTTTTATTCACTTAATATATTATGCAACTTCGATTATATTACTTGGTTGTAAATCTAAGAGTTTAATATCTTCATGACCCACTGGTACGATGCTATAACTTTCTCTTTTTGCTTTTAATACTAAGAACTCGTGATCTTCTTTTAAAGTTAAATTATAATGTCTTTTTAAATACTCTAGAAGCTTACTTGTTACAGTTACTCTATCAAAGGTATCAATCTTATTTAGTATTGCTTCAGTCGTGATATTTGATAAATCACCACTTCCTATGTTGCTTAGTTTTGCCATTATCTAATCCTATTTATATTTTTTTTATACGGTTATACTACAATCTTTAATAAATATCAAGAGCACTGTAAACATTATCTTATTCATTTTCACATTTATAGCATAAAATCTAATAAATGTTGTTATTAGTATATTAATATAAGTAAGTGGATTGATTATTAGCTAGAAAAGAGATTAACGTAGGAGAAGATCTTATATAAGCTTCAACTAAAAAAGCCCGATCTAAACACTGCAAACAGTGATTAAATCGGGCTTCTTAATGGTACGCCTGACAGGAAATTTTAAAATAAGATATAAAAAACCATAAATGCCTATAAAAAGGTACTTCTTAACAAATTTATAATTAGTATATCTTGTAAAATGAAGCTATATTTAGCACGATTTTAGCACAATACTAAATAAGGCATACCAATGCTTTTTAACAAATTAATATTTATAGTACGCCTACTAGGACTTGAAATTTAAAAAGTTCCAAATCCTACAGAGACTGTGAAAGAACTCCAAATATTACAGGTTGTTGAACCTTCGCATATTAGAGTCATCATTTATTTAAAAACTAAGATTTTTTTATATGATTATTAACTATATTTAGATATAAAATATACATATTAATTATAATAAAGAATAAAATAGTATTATACATATTTGTTTATTAAGGATTTAAGATGATAAATGTATGTTTAATAAATAGTTAGCTTAAAGGAACAGTATGAATTTAAAAACAATAGGAATTTTAGTTGGAATGCTACCATTTATTATTGGTTGTGTAAGTACTACGCCAGGTGATGCAGCATACAAAAGTGCAAATTATGAACAAGCGGCTAATTTATATGCGAAACAAGAAAATAAACTCGCAGCATTAAAATTAGGATTAATGATTCAAAATAAAAAAATAAGCACTAAGAATCATGGTACAGCACTAAAGTGGTATATTAAAGCTTGTGAATTAGGGAGTAATAAAGGTTGTCATAATAGTGGTTATTCATATGAATATGCAAAGAATGGGGCAATTAAAGATTACAATAAAGCGCGTACTTATTATACAATATCTGCAAAAAGAAATTTTATACAATCCCAATATAATTTAGGAACTCTCTATTCTAACAATTATTTTATTAATGATATTGAAGGATTAAAATGGATATTAATTTCTAAAAAATCTGCTGAGAATTGTTTAAATAATTCAGTATGTCAATGGGTTAAAAAAGACCCTCCATCTCATCAAAATAAATTAGAAAATAGAATGAATAAAAATCAAATAAATAGTGCTAAGAAAAATGTTAAGTTGTGGAAATATTAACTATATAAGCTAACAAGACGTTGGAAAGAAAATAAGGTTACACTGCGTATTTAAGCTTTTATTTTGTAAAATTACTTAAATAAAAGTTTGAATAGCCAAGTAAAAACACCATCTTGTTTTCAACTTAAACGTTCCAAAACCTCTAGGTTTTTGATCATAAAACACATAAATAAGTTTTTCGTGTTTCACAAAGTGTTCAAAAAGTAAAGACTCTAAAGTTCCACAAGCCTTAAAGAAATATAGAACAAAAAAAAGTGGATCTTTCAAGTGGTCTAAATTATGGGGATGGGTACATATAATGTTCCAAAACTGTTCCATATTTATAATGATTTTACAATTTTAGAAAAATTTATTTTGTTAAAAAGATGTTAAATAAGGTGTTTTAGTGTTGTTTATATCTTACTTGATATAATTTACTATTAAGTCCATTTTTTAAATACTCTTGCACTTTATAATCCTTTTATAATATTTTATATTCTATTTCATCGAAACTAATAAAATCAATTTCATCAATAAAATTTCTGTTATTATCTGAAGTCATTGGGACTAAATTAGAAAACAATACTAACGCTCTAATACTAGAGATACTCTTTAACTTAGTAAATTTCTTAATACCTTCTATATCACTTTTTAAAGCAGAAACTCTTTCATAATGTTTTAATAACCTATCTTTCTTTTTATTTCTTAATTTACCTTTAAACTCATATAATTGTCTTGCTATTTCACCATGTGTTTTTGCCATTTCTAAATCTTTACATTCTATTATATAAATAATTTTACTTTTTTCATCCCATGCAAAAACATCAACATCCCCGTAGTTTTTGTCCATTTTTTTATTTAAAATTTCACTAAGTTCAATGTCCTCTTTTGCTTTTAACCCTAAACTTATAATTTTATCTTTTACTTCTTCGTTAAACTTCATACCATTCTTACGATTTATATTTCCAATCCACTGTCTCATTTTTTTTGATTGAAAAATTGATGCATCTAAGTCACCTTCATGAATTTTTATTAATAAGTTAGTAAAGGCTGTTCTAACTAAAGAAGGTGAAACAAGTAACAACCTATCAAAAGCACTGATTTCTACAATAGGTTTCATAATTAAAGAAAATCTTCGTTTAAATCTCCATGGTTGCCAATCAGACGCTTTATACGGTGTAGGGATATTTGTCCATTCACTTCTTGTTGTAAGTAAAAATGAATCTAAAATATTTATAAACTCATCTTTATTAGATTCATCAAATTCTTCTATCAATTCATTATATTCTATTTGGTAAACCATCTCATTTTTATTTATTCCATAATCTTCTAAGAAATCAATAAAGCTTCTCACCCCTTCAATTGAATATTTAAACTCTTGATAAAAAGCTTCAATAAATGATTCCTCTATCAAACTATCAGTAGTTTTAACTATTTTTGCTTCTTTAAAATTTTTACTATATTCTTTTTTTGATGATTCTAAAAAACCTTTATTTATCTCATAACCATATTTCTTTACTACTAAATCATCAAAAGACTTATCAGATAAAATATCTCCAAAGTTTGAAATTATTATTTTGGGTTCTACAGCATCATAATAAATTGATTCAGAAAGATTTCCCATGTGATACATTATTGAGGCTAAACAAATAAACTCTTGTATTTGTAGTTTACTAACATTTATTTCTAAATTAACAGACGATTCACAAATTGCCATTTCTATAACTAAACGACTTGCTAAAGTTGTTAAGTTTAATTCTCCAATTTTTTTAATTGAAACATCATAAACAACATATTCATTTTCTTGTAATGATAAATTAGCTTTTATTGTTCTATTCCATCTTTGTAGTTGGTGGTCACTTAACTCAATATTATTCAATAATTCATTAATAAGTAATTCTCTATCAGTATTTTTTAACTTCTCTTTTATAATATCCCATATAGATGAAACAACTTCTTTTAAATACTCTGTACATTCAGTTTTTCCTTCTATGATATTACCTTCTTCTCTATTCCTTTTAAGCCATCCTAAATTTAATTTTATATTTTCATCATCAATTTTCTCTATAATTATGGGTTCTTCTCTATCCAGTGCAAAAAAATCTCGATATGTTCTTGCCGTAAAAAAATGAGTTACCCTAGCGTTTGTATCTGGCATTATAGAATCTAGTAATTCATTTATAATTTTTTGCTCTAAGCCAATTCCTAATAATAAAGCATAAATAATTGTTCTTTCTGAAATATTTTCCTCTAAAGAAAACCCTTTTAGTAATCCCAATGAAAAGTTTGTAATAAGTTTTTTATTTTCGTAAAAATTTTCAAATGATTTTTTAACATCTTCGGCACAAATATCTTTTTTTAAATGGGAAATATCCTCTACTAAATCAAAACTAACTTCCCATGAATACAATAAAGAACTTATGTTAATTTTCTTATTTTGAATATGATGTATTGCTTTTCCAAACCAAGTAGCAACACTATCAAACAATTGATACTGTAAAGGAAAACTAACTTTTTGAATTACAGATTGTTCTATCCATACAGAAATATTATTTTCTAAATATACTACTTGAAATTTATTTCTTTTAATCTGAGAAGGAAAATAAAAATTATATTTCCAGTTTTTATCAAAAAGATTATCATTATAAGCTCTCCTGACAATAATCTTTTGCGAATCTAAATTTAATACTTCTTTTTCATCTTTGTCAAGTAAAACCTTTTCTCTTACCTTTATTTGGTTATTTGTGGGAATCAATATCATTGAAAAAGGCATCAATGTATCGCTATCATTATCATCTAACATAAATGAGTAGTTATTAAATTTAACATATGCATATAAATTTAAAAAACCATTCATATTCATAATTTTAGTACCCATATTTTTCAACTTATATTCAGATTCAATTATTCTCCAGATTAGTTTAGCATTGCAATCTGAGTCAGCACTAATTGTTATTAAATCATATAAAGATAAACTTTGAAAAAACCATTTATCATCAGTTTTAAAGTTTGATGTTATAAAACAAGTTCTCCCTATACTAGTAGGAATTAAAAAAGTACAACCTCTTGAATTTTTATTTTTTAATAATATCTTTTTTTTTGTTTCTTCAATTTTTAAATCAATAAATGATTCTAGTTTTTTATCCTTATCCTCAACAAAGCCAGCAAACCAATCTTTTTCAATATTATTTAGCTTATCTAGAAGAAAAATAAAATGATAATAATGGTTTACATCAAATTCAACTAAAGACTCAAAATAAAGAAAGTCTTTTACATTTTCAATTGCAGTAAACTTGACAGGCATAGATTCAAATTCTGTAAATATATGTGTTTTATATATTTGTCTACTAACACTATTTCCATAAGCCTTGATAAATAAATCTTTTTTATTAATCTTAATAAAGAAACTAATAATTAATCTTCTAATTGTAATAGTTATTGCGGTAGGTAATAATAAAAATATTTTTTTATTTTTCTTAAAAAAAGGCTTTTCTTCCAATGTTGAATTTCCAAAAACTTCATTCATTAAATTAACAGATTTATCAAAAATAAAAAAATCTAATAATAATTCATTTTCTAAGTCTAAAGA